>JAMOOB010000170.1 GCA_027066265.1 Desulfurococcales archaeon | reverse complement strand
TAGTGCTCAACACCGTAGCTCTCAACGAGGCTAAGAGCATCCTCTAGATCCTCTCTCGGCGTAACCTCGGGATCGGGCATGATCAATGCAACGACTTTCGAGGGGCCAAGAGCTCGAACGAGTAGAGCCAGCACTACAGCCGAATCTATTCCTCCACTAACACCCAGTACGTATCCGTGAGCCGAGGATCTCGCTAGGTACTTCCTTAGGAACTGCTCTATTCTCCTAGATACATACTCTAGATCTATCGGGGGCAACGGAGTCGAAGACGATTTCATTCCGGTTCCCTACCGGAATCGTGGTGGTTGCGTAGATGAGGTTTAGGCTCGTACTTGCTCAGCTCGAACCTATACCTGGATCGATCGAAAAGAACCTTAAACGTATCGAGGAGATCGTCGAGAGCTACGAAGGAGATCTCTACGTGTTTCCCGAGCTCTTCCTCTGTGGATACACTTCGATGGATGCTCTCTACAGGCTCGGCATGGATCTAACGCACCCCGCCGTAACGAGGTTGAGGAACCTATGCCTATCGCGTGGAGTAGGGATCGTCGTCGGGTTCCCAGAGCTAAGCTCGTTGGGGTACCTATACAACTCAGCGCTTGCGATAGATGATCGTGGGGAGGTCTACGTCTATAGGAAGAGGCATCTACCAACGTTCTCCATGTTCGATGAAGCGCGGTGGTTCCGAGCATCGAAGAGCCGTAGACTCGATCCATGGAGGTTCCGGGGAGTAGGTGTAGGGATTGCGATCTGCTACGACGTGTTCTTCCCCGAGATCTTCCGTGCATACGCATTGAAGGGTGCCTACCTAAGCATCGTGATATCTGCTTCGCCCGATAGCTCGGTACCTCTATTCCACGTACTTCTACGAGCACGAGCACTAGAGAACACGATGTTCATCGCGTGGATCAATACCGCCGGCGTTCTCGATGGCGCTACGTTTGGAGGAGGTTCCTTAGTTGTAGCTCCGAACGGAACTATTCTTGCAGAGCTTCGTAGAGGCGAAGAAGAGGTTAGGGTGGTAGAACTCGATTTCTCCGAAGCCCTTCGATTCCGTGTACAGAGACCCGTGATCAGGGATGTTCAGATAGAAGACGTTGAGGTACTGCTCGAAGCGTATCGAGAAATGGATGGCTAGCCATAGCAGAGCTTTTCAACCGAATCCATTACCCGTCTTCGTCCGGATATCTGGGTCTATTAGACTCGAAGCAACGCTTTGCTTGGGGTGCGTGGTTCAGTGGTGTGCATCGTAGCTACGCTTGGATTCGATGAGAAGCACGTCGTTAGATCGTTGATACGCATAGGGTTCCGAGACGTCGACGCGATAAAGCTGTTGGTGCCTAGACGTGAGCATAGAGACGAATTCCTCGAGAAGAAGGTAGGGGAAGCGTTCTCGAAGATAAAGTCTCTCGCAGAGATGGCGGAGGTCAAGGATGTTACGCTCGTGGAGGTACCCATCAAGAACTTCGTTGATGGCGTAGCAACGATTCGTGGAGTCCTAAGAAAGTGCTTGAGATCTTCGAGAAGCGTAGTACTTTCGCTTGGCGGAGGTATGAGAGCGCTCGTGGTGGAGAGCCTCATAGCAGCTCTATCGCTACCCGAACGCGAGCGTAGAAACGTAAAGATCTTCGTAGAGCTCGAGAGCGGCGAAGGATTCGTAGAGTTCGACGCTGCCGTACCGCTCAGCGTCTCGCTAAGCAGTATCGAAGCAGATGTACTGAGGTTCCTAGCAAGCTGCGGCAACGCATCGCTAGGCGACATAGCTACGAAGCTGGGGTTGCCGAGATCGACAGCGTGGAAAGCTCTCGACAAGCTCGCCTCGCTAGGATTGGTAGAGCGCAGCGAAGGGTTGTACGTTGTTACGGAGTACGGCAAGCTTATTGCCAAGATCATCGAGCAGGATAGCGCTACTTCTTGATTAATTCGAACCCTACGCGTCTAGACCGATGGTAGGTTAGGAGAGCGTACCATACCATGGAGCACTCTGCGATCGTTATGGGGATCGCTAGCATCACTGCAAGGACTAGGTGCTTCAACTTCTCCCACCTCCCATCTATCCCGGCCGCGGTGAACGCAATGTTGCAGCTAACGAGGTACGTATACATCCCCACGCCTAGCGCAAGCCCGAGAGGTATCGCGAGCCATGGATGCGGTAGAGGTGTGGGTATGAATACGTTGATTACCGATATCGCTATCGAGGGGATTGCTAGCAACCACGAAGCTATGTTGAACGCTACCAGGATCCTATCGCGCAACGCTACATCGCTACACCTAACGACATCCATGAGTCCCCACATCCATCTCCTACGCTGCTTAGCGTAGTCCTTCAACGTGAACGGGCTCTGCTCATAGAGTTTACCTCGAAGCCATCCCCATACCCTACCGAAGCGTTTGGCTACGACGAGCCCGAAGATTAGGTCTTCAGCTCGTACGGGTCCGAAATCCCACCCAACCTCCTTCTCCACATCAGCACGTACGAGTAGGTGCGATCCGTGAACTGCTAGGAAGGGTCTTCCATACGTGAACTGTAGTCTGTACAGCGTTATGTCCTGCACGATCCTCGAGATGTCGGCTATGCTCGTAAAGATGTTTCGTCCCCAGAAGTTGGGGTACACAATCATTCCCTGAGCAACGAGTTTCCCTCGCGGTGCGTAGCGCTCTACGAACTCGATGATGCTCAGCACCGTGTCTTCCCCAACAACGCTCTCCTCATCCATGAGATACACCCAGACGTCGCTACGAGCCAAGCCTTCGAGCTCTCTAACCTTGGCAGCGTAGCATAGAGCACGCGCCTTATACATGGTTCCTCTAGGCGTCCGGAAATCGCGAGGTACGTAGAGAACGCGTACGTGATCGTCTTGCGAGATCTCTTCGAAGAACCTACGGTTCTCTTCCGGAATATCCTCCTCGGTAACGATCCATACCTCGAACTTCTTCAAGTACTTCGGTGCCCAGAAAAGTACCGAGTTCACGCTCCTCTTCACAGCATCGATTTCGAGACCCCGGGTCGTGATCTGGAATATCACTGTATAGTTGCCCCTCTGCTCGATTTTCTCGAGATCGAAATCCCTCCTAGGATTCCTTAGCATGGCTGCAAGAGCTATGAATGAGTAGGGTACGAAGACCAGCCATACGTACTTCAACATCATCAGGGTACGATAGCTGTAGAACTTCACCATATGGAAGGAGTTGAACGCTCCCGGCACCGTGATTGCCACTCCTAGCGCTAGGAAGAAGACTAGGGCTATCCTCGAGTAACCGATCCTCTTATGTTTCTCCAACGTGTATCGAATCCATACCCCGTCGCTATCCAAGGAGAGGAACCCGATAGCGAGACGCATGGATGGGGATATAAGTAGTTCAGCGTATGGCTAGAACGGAACGGGGGCACTAGGATGGAGAGCGAGAGAGGTTTTAAGTTCGGTGAACACACAGCCGACGTACTCATCGAGGCGTGGGGCCCTAGCCTAGAAGCGCTGTTCGAGGAGATGGCGAAAGCGATGTTCGAGGTGATGACCGATACCAGCCGCGTCGAGCCCAAGGAACGCTACAGCATCGAGGTATGCGGTTTCGATCTAGAGAACTTGCTGTATCGATGGCTCGAGGAACTGCTCTACCTACACGATTCGAAGAACCTCGTGTTCAGCAAGTTCGAAGTTCGTAAGATCGAGAAACGTAGCGAGGAAGAGATATGTCTAGAGGCAGAGGTGTGGGGCGAGGTCTTCGATAGATCGAAGCACGAACCTAGGACCGTCGTCAAGGCTGTGACATACGCACAGATGAAGATCGAGCAGAGAGATGGTATGTGGTACGCTTCGACGGTGCTCGATATCTAGCTCCATCCCTCGATGATGAGGCTTACAAGGGGTGATCGATGATCGGTGAACCCGCGGCTGAGATCCTTTTCAATACCACCACGTCTTCCAGAACTGATGTTCGTTTAGTGGCTCGATCTCTCCCCTAGCTACGGGGCACACCTTCTCGAAGATGCATCTACCCATCGCTACGAAGGGATGCCTAACCTCGATCCTACCCTCTAAACACCGAGGTTTGTTAACCAAGCACACCGTTCTCCCAAACGTCCATAGAGCATCGTCTAGAACGAACGGATCGAGGCTCGACGCTAGGCATACGCGTTGCCATGCCTCGCGTATACACATCCTTATCAGTACATCTTCGTAGGGATCGACTTCCCTACCCTCGACAACCTTCGTCAAGAGATCCCTACCTAGCTTCACCAAGCCGAGCCTCAACGCAATCCTAACAACATGGTTATCCACGGGTACGCGCTTGCTGTACGGATCCTTTACGTTTATCAATCCTCGTCGTTCCAACATCTTGGCTAAGAGGAACGGTTTCTTCTCGACGGGGTCCTGAAACGCTTTGAATACCTTGACAAGATCTATCAATCCCTCACCATCCTCTCGACGTAGATACCCATCGCAACGCTCAACGATGCTAAGGAAACTCCTTCCAAAGAGTTTCAAACACTTCTCTCCTAGATCCCTCAAGAGCATCGCTCTGATCTCCAACCCCCTCACACACTTTCCATCCCTACACAGCCACCTACGAAGATCCTCGATACTCAACCTAGCTAAGGACTCCGGTTCGAAACGTTTTGGATCCTCTTCGTATACCTCCTTAAGCATTCTGTACAGAGCATCCGTACCACACAACGTCTCGGTTCCAAACGCTATGCATAGCCGTTCACCAGGTTCGTAGACCCTATGATCGAGAGCTACGGCTACGAAGAAGAAGTTCGCAACCTGCTGCGGAGGATCCGATGGAGATGGATAGAACCGGGAATCGACGAACCTATCGATCTCTATGCTCTTCAAGAACCCTCTTAGGATGCTAGCAATGCTTTCGATGCGTTGCGAGTCTATGGATAGCATTCCTAACCCTTTTCGAAAGCACTTATACCTCGCTGCAAAAAGCCTTTCCCTTGGTGCTGAGCAATGGTCTGTAGAACGCCTGTCAAGGTAAAGGATCCTACCAGCCATCTAGAGATGGTGATAGTTCCAGAGAAGGTGTACGTGCTTAGGAATCACCGTGGTAAGGAGATAAAGATAGGGTTGTTCGTGAGTCCGAGAACGGGTAAGAAGTTCAGAGCTCTGCTACCCGATGCTTACCAGTGTTGATGGTTATGGACTACGTTCAAGCTCTTCTCAACACCTTCGAGAAGTTTCTACGTGGTAGGAGCCTAGACCTGATCGCGATAGATATCGATGGAACGCTTACGATCTCTCGAAACTCTTTCCTGCTCGATCTCGAGGTAGTGGATCTGCTTAGAAGGATGCGATCTCTCGGCGTGATCGTGTGCTTAGCATCCGCCAACGCTTACCCGGTAGTCAAGGGTTTGGCTAGGTATCTAGGGTTCGAGGATGCAATGATTGCAGAGAACGGGTGCTTGATCGAGGTTCGCGGTAGGTTGCGTAGCGTAGCTACGAGATCCGTACGCGATGCAGCTGAAGCTCTCAAGAAAGCGTTCGGCTTGGTGGATAGCTGGCAGAACCCGTATAGACACTACGACTACGCGCTACTCATACCACCGAGCTGCTCGTTGAACATGGACGAGGTTAGGGATTTCATCGAGAAGAACTTCGGTGACGAGGTTAGGGTTCGATTCAGTGGCTACGCTATCCACGTCTATCCACCGGATTGCAGCAAGGGTCGTGCACTCACACAGCTAGTTAGGGAACTCGGTTTGAGGGGGTGCATCGTTGCTATAGGCGATAGCGAGATCGATGCAGATATGTTGGAGGTAGCGGATCTAGGCATAGCTGTGGGAGACGCAGACGACGAGTTGAAGAAGCGTGCAGATGTCGTAGTTCCAGCACCGGCTTCCAGAGGTACGCTACTAGCACTCGAAGCACTGTACCGCTACGCATTGATCAGCCGTCGGACTCCTCATCACGGATCAGAGGGTTCAGGTTCATCACGTGATGAACCGCCATCTAGCTGAACCGTGATGAAGGCCATTAACCGCTGACGCACTCCAGAACACGGTCGTAATCCGGATTTATTTCGCTTCGAACCAAATTCGCTACAGAGCGTTCCGATGATGTAGTGGACCCCTGTTGTGGACCCGCGAGGGGGATGGCAGCATCAGCGGCAGCTGAGGATCCTCGACGAGGATACTCAACGCGCAATGATGATTCTTACGGCCTCTGAACCGTGATGAAAGCTAACTACGCTGAGCGGAAGTGTTCTAACGGTGATGAACCACCTATTGTCTGAAGAACGTGATGATTCCCGGGACTAACTGATTCTAGCGATGCTATTCGCGTTACATATATTTACGTAGAGTACTTGTTCTTGATGCACGTAGGTGTTCCGAGCCATGGCTGAGTCTCTTCGTAGAGTCGTAGGTCTCGTGCTCGGACCCCTACTATTCGCGATATGCGTACTCGCACCACCAGCCACGGATCCAGCGAGCGGTAGCTACATCAATCCCGAAGCTCCGTGGGCACCGAACTTCGCTCTCGGATTGCTACTGTGGATCATAACGTGGTGGTTCAGCGAAGCGCTACCCTTCGGATTGACTGCTCTCGTAGCAGCCGTAGCTACGTGTATCGCGATCGCTTTGGATCCCAAGGCTTTCGGCTACGATAAGGTTAAGCAGGGAGTGACGTCCACGCTCGAGGTCTTCTTCCATCCACTGATATGGGTGTTCTTCGGAGGCTTCGTACTTGGGTACGGAATGCAGAGATCCGGGCTCGCGAAGAGGCTCTCAATGAAGATCGTGAAGATCTTCGCTTCCACGGGCGACTTCTTCTGGATCGTCGTAGGTATGTGGGCGGCCGTGTGGTTCCTATCCATGTGGATGTCGAACACCGCCGCAACCGCCGTGATGTACCCGCTCCTCCTAGCTGTCGTAACCAGCGCTACAACGCTAAGCGATAAGCAGCGCGAGTTCGCGATGATTGGTCTAGCCTACGCAGCTTCCATCGGAGGCATAGCTACGCTCATCGGAACTCCTCCGAACCTCGTAGCAACTTCGCAGCTAAGTAGGTACGGTGTTGCTGAGATAACGTTCTTCGACTGGCTCAAGTGGGGTCTACCCATATCGATAGTCCTATTCGTGCTACTCCTAGTCTTCGGCAAGGTGATCTTCGGACGTGCATCGATAGATCGAAGCCTCGTAGAGAGACGTATCGAGGAGCTAGGTCCGTTATCGATCGAGGAGAAGCTCTTCATAGCAACGTTCGTCGTAACGGTATCGCTCTGGATCCTAAGAGGTTTATCACGAGTCGTTCCAGCGCTCAAGATATTCGAAGTGATCGTTCCACACGATGCCGTGCCGGCATTGATAGCGCCGCTTCTACTCTTCGGTGTTCCCAAGAGCTTGAATCCGTATCAACCAGTGTTCAGCTGGAAGGAAGGTCTTTCGAAGATGGATTGGGATACTCTGTTCCTCTTCGCTGGAGGTCTCATCGTTGGAGATGCGTTATTCAAGACGGGTGCCGGTAAGTGGATAAGCCTCGTACTCGTTGGCAGACACGCTACTCCAACCACAGTACTGCTGGTCGGAGTCGTGCTTACGTGGATAATCACGCAGTTCGCTTCCAACACCGCTACCACGAACATGATGGCACCGCTACTCATATCTATAGGAACCACCGCTCACTTCGCAACGGGAACAACCACCAGCATAGTCGTGACCGCAGCTATCGCGGCATCGCTAGCCTTCCTACTACCCGTATCAACGCCTCCCAACGCAATCGTGTTCGGTTCGGGCATCGTCAAGATGGAGAGGATGGCTCTGTACGGAGTGCTCTTCAGCGCTGTTGCGCTACCAATAACCCTGGTGCTAGCATCGGTACTCTGCGGAGCACCGCTGATGTGATGAGGCAGCTCCATTCTGAAAGGTGATGAGGGTGGGAAGTAGCTGAGGAAGGCTAAGATGAGCTACGCTACACGCTCAACGATATCGACGTTTCTCAGGATCTCCAGCGCCTTCCTGATCTTGCCAACGTCGATTCTCCAACCATAGTCTTTCTCGAACAGCTCTATGATATCCTTAACCGAAGCTGTTTTCTTCCACCACAGCACGAGCGGTACGTACCTAACAACCAAGAACTTCAGCACCTCGTCCTTATCAAGCTCTTCAACGAGCTTCACGTACTCTTCCTCGCTAAGCTTCTCTGCGAAGTACCTCAACGTCACTACGCTCGGAGGTACTTTGATTCCGAACCTCTCCTCAAGCTTCATCTCCTCGCTAACCTCTGCACGACGTGCTGGGGCACGTAGCATGGTGGAGGATTCTAGAAGCATCTCGTAGTACCTAAAGCACTTCTCGAGCTCTTCCTCACCGATCACACCGTGTGCGTAACCCATGAGTGCTCTACCAACGGCTATCCCTACACGGCTCGCTATCGAGGGATCGAACCTCGATACGTTGTCTAGATGCGAATGGTAGTACTTGTCGGGCCACTGATTCAGCATTACGGCTGGTATTCCGAAGGCTAGGTACGCATCGTGATCGCTCCCACCTTCGTAGGGAACGATATCGAATCTACATCCCAAGAACTTCGTCGCTTCCCCCAAACCACTATGGCTCGAGAGCTCTCGAAATACCTCTCTAAACACCAATGCTTCGATCCTAGACCTCGCAAAGCTCGGCGATGCTACGAATCTCAACGTCGAATCCGTATCCTCCTGCTTCTCGCCAACCATATCCAGGTTTACGCACAGCTCGATCCCGGTTCTATCCCTAGTCGATAGGTATGCAACGGATCCGTAGAACTCCGGGAAGAAGACGAACGTCAATGCCGTTTCGCTTGGTTCCTCCAGTTCCTTCCTACGTACGGCTCGAGCAATCGATCTAGCTAGCTCTAGAACGGTTGCAACACCGCTCACGTTATCGTTGACCGTGTGTGCTGGGTGGCAAAGGTGTGCAACCACGTGTAGCTCACGTCTACCGCTACCAATCTTAGCAACTACCACGGGTATCGCAGCATCGCTTCGGTAACGCGCTTCAACAACGATCCTCAGAACAACCTCTTCTCCTCGATCAATCATCCTACGAATCTTATCGACCCACTTCCTACTCATAGCAACGGCTGGGATCCTCATGTTCGGGACATCATCGGGTTTCGGGAATAGTCCTAGGTATGGAACTGCTTCTTCGTGAGCCGATGAACGGTAGAGCACGAGTCCAACCGCACCATGCTTCTGAACCAATCTGTAGACTATCGATGTATTGCCGCTCGCTATCACGATCTTGTTCGAGACGTCGATTCCCTCGAGATCGCGTTCGTTCCTAACCTCTCCAAGGAAAATCGTTGGTGCTTCAACGGTTCCCGGAGGACTGTGGGCTACAACGACAGTTGAGCACGTGGTGGTGCTATGGATGGTTTCACGACGTGGTTTAACCATCGATACCTCTCCGTAGACCAGATCCCATCCAGCAACGGGTGGTAGGATCCCATACCTAGAGCTATAGCTGTACCTACGTATCTCTACCTTCAGATCGAGTTCCTCGAGCTGTGATGCTATGAAGGTAGCTGCTCGTTCTAGATCCGAGGAACCCTGGATTCTGTTGTACCTCGATACCATCGCTACGTAGTCCACGAGCTCCCGGATCGAGAAGTATCTACGGATAGCTCTCCCGATGGATTCGAGATCCATACAATTCGCCGATGCGTGTAATACTTGGCTAACGACTTAAATCTGTTGTAGGTACGTAGACAGAACCAGATGAGCCATGGCTAAGCTCAAGCCTCTCTACCTCAAGATCGCCGAGCTCGCTAGGAGAATTGGAGAAACACCTTTGCTGGACGTCGTTCGATCGACGGGATTGAGTTCGTGGGTTGGTAAGAGCTCGCTCTACGCATTCGCTTGGGAGAGCCTCGTCGAGATAAAGCGTAGGAACCTGATCAACGTTGAGTGCGGTGGATACGTGAGGAACTGTTTCGAGCCCAACGACTTCGTTCCCTAGCCCTAGCGAGAGATATCTCTCCATAGGATACCTAGGGAATCCGCGTAGCTGTAAGCCTCTTCGAGCTCCTTTGCGCTGGGTCTCCGAGCGATATCGCGGTACTGGTAGGCGTGGTACTCGGGTCTGTACTGATCCATTATGTTTACGAGGACTCGATCCTTGGGAAGGTTCTCCGCTATCCATCTAAGCACGGGTTTCGTACAGCACTCGATGTGGTTGGGGAGCACGAGGTGTCGGATTATCATATCTCCGTGGTTCACCGCCATCAGTAGGTTCCTCGTAACTATCTCGAGGTAGTTCCTTACCTTCGAAAGCCTTTCGGCGCACTCGTTGTTTCCGTACTTGAAGTCGGGTAGCCATATATCGATTACGTGGATGAGGAGCTTCATCGCTTCCTCGCTCATGTAGAAGTTGCTGTTCCAGAGCTGCGCAATGTTTACGTCTAGGTACTTGAGGCTCTCCAAGATGTTGTGGAGGTTAGGTGTTGGATCTCCACCAACGTGGTTGATGTTTCTAGCACCACGCAGAGCCAGCTCCTTCTGCATGAGAGCGAGCCTACGTGGATCGACTTCGACACCATCGAAAGGATGTTCCTGAGAAATGTCCCAGTTCTGACAGTAGACACATCTAAAGTTGCAGCTACCGTAGAATATGGTTCCGCTGGGTACCAGCGGAGCTTCTTCACCTACGTGTAGGAACCAGCTATGTACGTAGCTACGGTGATCGAGTCTACAGAACCCTCTCATACCCGAGGATCGATCTACTCCACACCTCCATTCGCAGAACCTACACGATTTCAGGATCCTCTTAGCGATCTCTATCTTGACGTCTAGGAAGCTGGGTTCGCGCGGTCTATACATCGATACGAACCTTCCGTAGGTAATGTCTTCTCGACGAACTTCGCTCCACAACGATTCGAACTCCTTGGCGAGCTCATCGTGTAGAGACCACAGCCCTTCGAGATCGAGCGATTCAAGCTTTTCGTTGACCTCTATCGCTCGAGCGATCCAGAACTTTGCTGGGTAGTTCTCGAGAAGAACTGCGTAGTACCACTTCAGAGCTCGTCTAAACGTTTCGTTGTGTATAGCCTCCACGGCGTCGGGTCTCAACACCATCCAGTACCTATCCCTATCGAGGTACCACAAGCTCTCTACACCGTGCTTAGTGCTTCGTAGCTAAGCTAATCTAGCTTTAATTGCTTGGATGAAGCTCTTCTCTCGGTGTATGCGATGTATCCACCCTACAACTTCGTTGGTAAGTACGTTAGGATGAAGAGGATCCTACCCGATGGAAAAGCCGTGATCTTTGCTTTCGATCACGGGGTCGAGCACGGACCTCAAGACTTCCCTCCAGAGTTCGTGGATCCACGAACGATCATCTCGAAAGTCGTAGCCGCTGGAATCGATGCAATAATGATGCTTCCCGGCATAGCTAGGATAACCTACGATATCTGGGCGGGGAAGACCGCCATCGTGATCAAGGTCAGTGCGAAGACCAATCTTAGACCCGAAGAGCATCGCTATCTCCAGAGCGTCTTCGGCTACGTCGAGGAAGCCGTTGCGCTGGGTGCCGATGCCGTTGCAGCCACCGTGTACTGGGGTAGTCCCTACGAAGATGAGATGCTTAGGCACTGGTTCGTCGTTAGGCAGGCTGCTGAAACCTATGGTCTTCCATGCCTACAGCTAGCCTACCCAAGAGGTCCACACATGGAGAACATCTACGACGTTGAGATCGTTAGGTACGGAGCTCGTGCAGCTGCTGAGAGCGGTGCCGATCTCATAAAAACGTACTA
>JAMOOB010000169.1 GCA_027066265.1 Desulfurococcales archaeon | reverse complement strand
GCTGGAGATCCCTGTCCTATCCCCGTTGCTCGAGGCTTATGAAATCGTGAGTAGTGTATGGAACGAATATTTGAGACCAGCATCGCTTCCCGGCGTCGATACCCATGTAGGTGAAGGCTATGCGTATGTGAAGTACGTTGCTCCCAGCATAGGTGCTGTAACAACTCTGCACATCCAGGTATACGTGTATAGGGTAGCTCTCTACCCGTACCAAACAATCATTAAAGTAGTTCAAAGGTTCGGTGCGAGCACATCGTCTCTCGCAGTATCCGATACGTTCAGCGATGCGCTTAAGATCAGTATCGTAGGGGGTTAGCTCCATGAATGTAAGCAGATTAAAACGTTTAGTTCGAACGATGGAATCGTTTTGGTTCCAATCGCTTCTCTTCATCGTCTTACTGCTTATACTCTCAAACATATACCCGTTCTATGCTCAGAAGCCTAGATCCTCGATACATTTAGTTTCGGATATGAACGTAGCTCGTGTGTACGTAGTAGCGAAGGTTTTCATAACTTTCGTTACAATGTTCTACCTATTCGTACTTCCATACATGTTGGTTCGAGATACTGTTTTGTGTAGAGGGATAGAGTTGCGTCTTCGACGATGGTACGTGGCACCGTTCATCATCGCTTTCATAATGTCCTTATCCGTTCTAGTCGTCTCGATACCCATGTTCTTTGAGAGGGAAGAAGCTTACCGAGTAGCGCTCTCGCTATATCCCGCAGCTGTAGTTCTCAACGTGATTACCTACGTTATTCAATGGTTTATCGTACCAGCATTGCTCCCCCTGGTACTGTTGAGAAGCGTTGCTGGTTCAAGATGGCGGGATTTAGCTAAGCATCGGAAGGATGAAACCGTCATAGCTATGGTACTATGCTTCTTCACCGTATCGATTCTGAGGCCTTTGATTGATGGATTGATATGCTTAGGAATCGTCTTCGCATCCCATTGCTATCCATGCATATACATCTATCTCCGTGGATACCATCCCGATGTGTTCAAATACCTAACAATGGTTTTGGAAGGTAAGCTGAGAGCCATGTACATGGCGTTCCCGACGTGGGGAACGCTGGTAGCATACATAGTCGTGGGCTACATCAACGGAAAGATTCTCTACAGATACTTACGAAAGCTCAGCATTGTAAGTTTTAGGCCTAGTGTAGGAGCCTACGCATCTATCTAAACTTCCGCGTTTATGAAGCACCTCGTCGTGAACGTTCCCCGAGATCCTTCACATCGTTGAAGATACTTATTACTTTGAATGATTGCTTAGTTGCGGAGCTAGGCATGTTATTAAGCTGGTGTTCGTAGGTGGCGTGCTTTGGTTGGTAGATATGTGTTGCTATATATGTTGTTGAAGTTCTACAGCATGTATGGGAAGCCTCTGTATGGAAGGAAGAAGATTCAGAAGCTTCTCTTCCTAGTCGAACACTTCGATCTTGGTAGCAAGAGAATCGTTAAGTCGAGGGGGTTGACGGGTTATAGATTCGTTGTTTGGAGCTACGGACCGTTCTCGAAAGAGATATACGAAGATCTCGAGAAACTCGTTGACGAAGGCTACGTCGAGGAGAGGGTTGTTGGTAGCGATGCTACTCCAGAGTACGAAGGGATCGTTCTAGATCTGTACACAGATGATGGGTTTCCGAAGAGGATGTTTATCTACGAACCTAGAGTTCGAGATCCCTCCAGGATTCTTGGACAGCTCGAGAAGAAGCTCGATCATAGAGTGGTTACGGTGATCGATGGTGTTCTCCAAGAGTTCGGGTTGAAGATGCCTCACGAGTTGGAGGATTTCGTTAATGGGTTGCTCAAGTTATCGCCGGATAAGAAGGTGAGGTACTGGGGTATCGATATCGATAGCTATCTGGATCGGGAAGGTCTTGCTTGAGGCTTAGATTCGTATCGGATAAACCTACGCATCTCGGATCTCTCTACGTAAGAGCAGCTTCTCCTCACGCAGATCTAGTTGAAGAACTCGTTCGCGTTGTTCAGAAGGATAGAGCTCTTCTACGCGATCTGCTTAGGGTTGGTCAATTCGATCTCTCTGAGAAGAGTCTTAGAGGTCGTGTTAAGGGTAGCGTTAAGAGGTTGTGTAAAGCTCTTCGCGTGAAGGAGAGGAACATCGTGAAGATGTCGTCGGGTACCGAACTCATTGGAGTAGCTGTATTCTTTGCTCTAGAGGATCTTCTTGCTAAGCACAACCTGTACATGTATCTAGAGCCCGAGATCAT
>JAMOOB010000168.1 GCA_027066265.1 Desulfurococcales archaeon | reverse complement strand
TGGAGAGAAATACTTTGCGCTAAGGATACAGCCCATAGCGAAGAGTGTGAAGATATTATTGGCTCGAGTTCTAGGAAAGACGAAGATCTCCATAGATAGCGAAACCCTACGTATGTGGAGGGAGAGGCTTGTTAGTATAGGTTGGAATGCTTCTGTAGAGGATGGAAAGAACTTCGCTACGCTTAAAGCTGTGAAGAGCTTCGATAACGCTAGCTGCATGCTATCGATAACCAACATCTCGAACCTAGTCAGCATCTCGTTGGTATGCAGATCAACGACTCTTGGAAGAGATGAGCTCTCGAACCTCGTTCTAGACGTTGCGAACAACCTTAGCTCAGTACTACCGATATCGTTCGATCGAAGAGTAGCTCTGATGGTTCCCGAAGTAGTATGGATACCTATCTCGAAGGTTAGCGTAGTCGACGTTCTTCGTCAAGAGCTTACCAAACTCGTTGAGAACAACGTGGTCAAGGGCTTGACGAAGCAAGACATCGAGACGCTGATGAAGGTTGCTCGCGTAGGTTACGCTGGTTGGAACGAGAGGATCGTGTACTTCAACGGTTCGTGGCACCCGTTCTCGAAGGTTGCTGAAGCGCTTGGATCCTACCTAGTGAAGGAAGGTCTATGCGCAGAACCCAAGATTACGCTATCCGGAAACGTAGTGTACATGGATGGCCAGATCCTTGCACGGATAACGAACGAGAGCACCGCTACGCCGACAACGATCCGTACCAACTCCACGACCACTACGAGACCGACGAGCACCGCTACGCTACCACTATCTACGACGGTACCCATAGCATCCAACGTATGCCTACCAAACGAACCGTGTGGACCAACGGAATCGATGAGTAGTGGAGCAGGTGAAGGTAAGGGATCGAACGTTCTACTCGTAGTATTGCCGATAGTCGTAGTGATAGCGTTGATATCCGCGTTCGTAGCGTTGAAGAAGCGAAGCACTTCGAGCTAGGATCCTTTCCAGATCCTTGTTCTCGATACACGGTGAGTAGATAGAGCTCCCAAACGCGTACTTCTTCGGGGTCTACATGCTGCTCGCAGTCTACGGAACTCTTAGGAAGGGTATGCCCAACCACCACATGCTTCGTGGAAGCGAACTCGTTTGGGAGGGATACATCGAGATTCCGTACAAACTCGTGGTGTGTAGCTACATACCGTTCCTCGTTCGATGCGAAGAAAAGCGTAGGATCTACGTAGAGGTGTATCGAGTCGATGAAGAGCTTCTAGGGATCCTAGACGAGTTCGAAGACGTTCCGGAGCTCTACGAAAGGATCGAGATCGAGACTCCCGTAGGTCGTGCGTGGATCTACGTAGCTTCGAAGGAGATGGAATGCGAAGAGGTTGTTGATGGCGATTACGCTACGTTCCTTAGGAAGCTTAGATCCTACGTCTCCTACGAGGCGTGAGCTCTTCCTTAGCTAGCTCGACCTCTGCATCTATGGAGGAGATCCTAGGCTTCAACTCGTTCACTACGCTTATCACATCCTTGATCTCTTCGGGAGGCAGCGGGTTCTTCTCCATGAATTCGAGACCCATGCTAGTTACCTTCAGCTTCCTAGTCCTAGGATCGTTCTCTAGGAAACCTACGTAGAGCAACGCACGTATGTCCTCCATCAGTTCTCGGGACACGGGCTTACCGCCGAGAACAACGAAGTTGTAGCCTAGGTCGAGACCCTTCTCCTCCTTTGCGAGGTGTAGTAGATGTGCGAGAGCTCTCTCGCTTACGGCTCCCAGCTCTCTAACTATGTAGAGGAGCTTCATCTTCTTAGGATCTCGCTTGATGTGTTCCGGAGTCACGACCTGCATACTGAAGGTCTTCAACTCCTTGGTTCTCTGGTGAGGAGCCGGCATCGAGTTAACACCCTAGACAACAGCTTCGAACCCCATATATAAGCAAAGAAGAGGTCGCACCAGCTCACCCATCTCATCACGTTTCAGAGAGGTGGGCTCGCTCATCCCCATCGTAGCCCCGTTCGCGGAGCTAAGAACTTCGTGCAGCGTGCCTCGATGGGTATCGAGCGTGGGTTACGAGCACGCGTTTTTATCTGGTTCTAGAAGCTTAGTGCTTGCGGTGATGCGCATGGGTAGCTATGCATGGGTTCTCTACGCGCTGGGAGCCTTCCTAATGTTTGGCATAACGAACTTCCTACTAAAGTACGCGAGCGTCAAGGGGGTTCCATCGATCGAGGGAACCGTGGTTCTGTGGCTAGCTACGGGATTAGTAGGCATCGTAGCGATGCTCGTCATGGTGGTGACGGGCCGGTTCAATCCGGAGGTAAATCCAGCGCTAGCGGGGCTGAACTTTAAGTACTTCATCATCACGGCTGTGGCAGGAGTGACGCTTGCTCTAGGCATGTACTTCCTCAAGGTAGCCGTAGCGCTCGGTAAGGCTGGTCCAGCGACAGCGATAGCGCTATCCAACGCAATGCTCGTCGCTGCGCTTGCGTGGTGCATACTGGGAGAGAAGCTCGGTGTGAGCGAGATCGTTGGGATGGTGCTCTACGCAGTTGCGATCATAATCTTCGCTCTGAAACCACTCGGCTAGAAACCCTCAGCAAGACCGTAGCCGGATCATCACGGTTCAGAAGGGGCGGGAAGATCTTCATCGGAAGGAAAAAGTTTTTAGAACTCGAATACCTCTCCCGGCTTGAGGATCTTGACCTCGGTTGGTAGACCCTTCTCCTTCACGAGCTTGGCGAACTCCTCTGGATCTGCCTTGATTAGCTCGAATGTGTTGTAGTGCATCGGGATCACGTACCTAGGCTTCAACAGCTCGACTGCTTTCACAGCCTCCTTGATGCCCATGGTGAAGTGTCCTCCTATGGGTAGCAACGCTAGCGTTGGGCTGTAGAGCTCGGCTATGAAGCTCATCTCGGCGAAGAGCCCGGTATCTCCAGCGTGGTATATCGAGGCATTGCTGCCGATTATCACGACGCCGCTGGGATGAGCGATCGACGAAGAGTGTTCGGCGGGGGTGAAGACTAGGGTTATTCCGGGTAGCTTGACGGGTCCACCAATGTTGGTTCCGATCGCACGGTTCTGAGCACCAGCTTCCTCACCTATCTTCAGCGCAAGTTCGTAGAGCGCCACTACCTTGGCGTCGGGGTACCTCTTCAGGATCTCGACGGCTTCGCCGAGGTGATCGCCGTGGTCGTGCGTAACGATCACGTAATCGATCTTGGGGTGGTCCTTAGCGAAGGCGTCGAGGGATCGGTAGGGTGATAGCGGGTTGGTGATCCATGGATCTACGAGTATGCTAACCCCATCGATCTCTATGTAGAACGCTGCATGTCCTAACCACTTCACGCGAGGCACGGAGCTCACCGCAAAGACTTTACCCAGTACCTGGGGATAAGGGTTTCTCGGTGTAGCTACGTGGATGAGCGCGAGTTCGAGTGCTACATGAAGGCGGGGGAGATCGCTGCCAAGGTACGTAGATACGTTGAGCAGAGCGTTAAGCCGGGAGAGAAGCTCATCGATATCGCTAACCGTGTCGAGGACTTCATAAGGTCTTTCGGTGCGGAACCCGCGTTTCCGCTCAACATATCGATAAACGATGTTGCAGCGCACTACACACCGCTTCCCAACGATCCCAGCGTGCTGCCTCCGAACTCTGTCGTGAAGATCGATATCGGTGTGCATGTAGAGGGATACATAGCGGATACAGCGGTAACGCTATGCTTCAACGATAAGTACGTAACGCTGGTCGAAGCTACGAGGGAAGCGCTCGAGAGAGCTATTCAACGCGTTGCACCCGGGATTCGTTTCAGCGAGATCGGTAAGATCGTGGAGGAGGTTCTCCGTAGCTACGGTTACCGCCCCATCTACAACCTTAGTGGGCATAGCCTAGGTAGGTACCTAATCCACGCTGGCGAAACCATACCCAACTTCCGAGACGTTCGCATCTTTGGAAGGTTTAGGGATGGCAACGCCTACGCAATCGAACCCTTTGCAACGAACGGCTGTGGCTTCGTTATCGAGGGGAGCACCGTACCGATATACGCGCTGAAACCCAACCCCAAGAAGGTCAGGGATCTGGGATCGGAAGCACGCAAGGTTTTCGAAACCGTGTACAACCATCGTAGAACCCTACCCTTCGCACTGAGGTGGTACCTAACGAAGTTCGATCTAGATACCCTTGTCAAGGCATTGAACGAGATGAAGCGTCTAGGGCTCGTTGTAGAGTACCCCATACTCGTCGAGAGAAGCGGTGGTGTAGTAGCGCAGTTCGAGCATACGGTGGTCATATACCGCGGCAAGGTCTACGTCACGACCGTGGGCGGAGGCTAGGGCTGAACGCGTTGTTCATCCACGCTAATAACGCGGCTTCCCTACGCTTCGACTAGGTGGTTCGAACGACGGTGGTGCTCCTAGACAACGGTGTTTGGGACCAGATCATCTCCCTGATATTCCTGGTAATGTTCACGCTCTACTTCATGACAGATCTACCGCAGAGAGTCCAGATCTATCGCTACAGTAGGTTGGCTGCGTCTAAGCTAGCGATGCTGGAATCCATGGTTAGGGAGAGCGTTTCCAAGATCGCGGGCTACCTATCGAAGCTAGGGGTAGAGAATCCCCAGGAAATCGTTTCGAGGTTCCTAGATGCCTACTTCGTGATCCAGCCCGTAGACATCGAGCCCACGGACATAATCAAGCGTTTGGGCCACTTGATAGAGTCGAACGAGAGGAAGTTCAAGAACGATGTTGCGAAGCTCCTACCCAACGTAGGTACGCATGCTAGGAACAACGTAGCCGCCTCGCTAGCCATAGCATCGGCTCTCAACACCGTGTACAAGACTCTTAGGCACTACTACATCGTTGGTAGGAAGTACGATAACTGGCTCCTACTCATGCAGCTATCCATGATCTTGCCCCAGTACCTTAGGGAGCTCTCGCCCTACGTCAAGGCTATCGACGCCTTCGTCAAGGGTATCCCGATAGGGGATAGCGTTGGTCCTCTCGTCGCGTTCAAGCTTGCTGGGCTCAGCGATAGGATCGAGATCGTTGAGGATACCGTGGTTTCGAGGGTAGAGATCGAGGGTAGGACCGTCTACGTAGTGAAGGCCAAGGGTCCGGGTGCTACGGTTGGTAGACCCGGTAAAGCCGTTGCCAAGCTAGTCGAGGATCTTCGATGCAACGTTGCTAGGATCATAACTGTGGATGCGGCGCTCAAACTCGAGGGAGAAGCTACGGGCGAAGTTGTTGAGGGTACGGGTGCAGCGATAGGTGATCCGGGTCCGGAGAAGATCGAGATCGAGCGTGCAGCCGTTAGATGCGGTGTTCCTCTCGATGCGGTTATCGTGAAGATGAGTAGCGAGGAAGCGATAAAGCCTATGTGTAGAGAGATCGCCGAAGCTGCCGATCGTGCGTACAACCTCGTTCTGGAGATCATTAGGAACCGTACCAAGCCCGGAGACAACGTTATAGTCGTTGGTGTAGGTAACAGCGTTGGTGTGTACTAACCATGTTCGGAGGCGTGGATAGCGATCCATTCCTATACCTAGCAATAGCACTGCTAGTAGCATTCGTAGTTCAGGGAGTGCTTAGCTACCTATCACAAAGAAAGAGCGGATCCGAGCAGGAGAGACCTATGCAGATACTAGTTGTGGTAACGTGTACGAACTGCGGACATAGCGAAACAACGAACTTCACCGAAGGAATGTTCGTAGGTAGAGTCGTCGGTTCGTGTCCCAAGTGTGGAGGCAAACTAATAGTGTCGAAGATCTTCACGCAACCAATTCAACAAAGCTTAAAAACCGGACCACAGCGATAGCAGATCGGCGGCCCGACCCGGCCATAGGGGCCGGGCAACACCCGGACTCGTCAGATCCCGGAAGTTAAGCCGGCCCCGTTGGGCGAGGCTGTGGAGTCCGAAAGGCTCCGCAGCCCGCCCAAGCCGGGATCGGGCCGCCGCCTCAATCGTTTCTACTCATCTCGAAGATCATTCTTCGAACAAAGCGTTTGGTTTATGAAAACCTTATCTTGCTTTGAACACGGCGTTTATGTTCGAGAGGCTTGGTCTAAACCTCGACAAGGTTCTTAAATCTCCGTAGACGTCAATGAATTTCCAACCAGCTTTCTCTGCTATGTATATCAGTTCATGGAGTGAGTATACCTTCATCTCGTAGCAAAGCTCGTCTACGAATATGTAGTTCCTATCCTCAACTCTGTAGAAACTCCAGCACGAACCTGCAACACCTCTCTTTGCATCGAATACCGGTTTCTCGACAACGGCATAGCCGTTACCTAGATCCGTTAAGTACGCAGCATCGCCGACGAGGCTATGGATCAATGCTACGCGATCTCTGTTAACGTGTCTCAGTATGAAGAGGTACGTATCGTTGTGAGCTAGCTCCCTACATCTCCTAAGGATATCGATGTCCACCTCGATATCGTTGTAGTACCCTATGACTGTAGACCATACGAAGAGTATTGCATCGAATATCCTACCCCTAAGAACCTCGTCTACGAACCTAGCATCGCCGACAACGAACTCGATTCTATCATCGACGCCGTACCTACGAGCCTTCTCCTTCGCATCCTCGATAAATCTCGGCGATATGTCTATACCCACAAGATTCTTGAATCCTAGCAAAGCAAGGTTTATCAAGATCCTACCATTACCACAACCAACCTCTAGAATCCTTGCATCCCTCCCAATGCCGTACCTAGACAATAGGTTTGCTATAGCCTCAACCTCTTCCCTAGCCCTACCCCAGTTAGCGTCCAAGACCTTTAAGAACAGATCTGCTCGATCTATGAAGAACCTACGGATCCAGTCTATGGAGCCATAACCAATAAGTATCACCAGAGATAGATCCTTGGTTTCAGCATTAAATGTCTTTCATCACTACGTGGATCCACGGATCCGAGCGCCACCTACCATGACCCTCATGCTGGTTCTCAACGCTGTTCGTGACCTACTTGTCAAGGTATCGAGATAACGGAGCTTCGTAGAGAATGCAGAGGCTTTGATGTAGCTATCGGTAGAGATTTGTTAGCTTGGTTCTAGATCTACGTGTTTGGATCTAGACATGCTATGCATCAAGGCTGGGGTTGATTCTAGAAGTGCTACCTATCTTCCTAACGATGTTGGGAGAGCTCTAGGTATCGCTGAAGGCAACGAATTGCCGATAGTTATTAGGGCATGGTAAAGCAGTGTTGAGATCACCGAAATCGGTGTTTCGTAAACACTTAATCCGTATCCACGAGTATCGGGGTATAGGATATGCGTCTCTTCGGTGATGTCTATGGATAGCGAATGGTTTAGAGAGTTCTTCGACCATGCCTACTACGAGACTTACGCACCGTGGCAGACCGAGGATGTGAATAGACGTGAAGCCGAGTTCATAGCTAGAGCACTAGAGCTTCCACCTGGTTCCAAGCTTCTTGACGTGGGATGCGGTTTCGCTAGGCATGCTGTACACCTTGCTCAGATGGGTTATAGAGTGGTTTGCCTCGATGTAAGCGATTACCTTCTCGAGAAAGCTCGTGAGAGAATCAAGAGCTTCGGTGTAGAGGATAGGGTAGAGATCGTTAAGATGGATATGAGGTACATGAACTTCGAGAACGAGTTCGATGGAGCATACATATTCTTCACAACCTTCGGGTACTTCAGCGATGAAGAGAACGAACGCGTTATCGAGAACCTTGCTAGAGCTCTCAAACCAAGGGGTAGCGAAACATATATTGAGAGGGTAAAGGTAGAGAGTATCTGGGGTGATGTAGGAATGAATGCAAGATTTAGGTATGGAATGATAGTAGTCCTATCGCTACTTACGTTAGCAATGGGAGCTATTGTAATGGCTATGAGTAGCGCTGTAAGACCATGCCACGCTCATGCTAGTGACGATGGAGTGGTAACATTTGCGAGAGCCTTCGCATTAGTTACAGCTACGCACGAAGGACACGTGAGAACGACTGTAATCGATAAGTACCGTGATGGTATGTACGTAGCAGCGAGATTTATAGTGCGTATCGATGGCGCGAGAATCCAGGACGTAATCTACGGAGTTCCCGATGGCGGTTCGATAACCTATGGAGCAGGTTACTACGATGTAATGGATAGAATCAGCGCCGAAGCACAAGGAATTCTGGGGGTTGTAGATAGCGATGCCATTGCAACAGCTATATACCGTGCATACTGCCCTCTATCTGAGTCACAGTCATTGTTAGAATCGTAAATACCAAATGATACAATGAGCTGTACCCCTGCAAAAACCTCATAAGCAAGATCCTTACACGTATTTAACGTGGTGTAGCTCGAAATGTGTTGCTCGATCCATGGCTCAACTTTTTATCTTCTACTTCTCGTAGCTTTGATAACTATCGCTGCGGTTCCCGTGAATAATCTCCTCGCTTCTGGTAATCGTGTTGCTGTAGTGGTAAAGTACGTGGTTATGCCTATCGGCGACAATAGCTCCATAGAGCTTGACGTCAGACCTCCGTGGAAGGTCTTTGTGCAGAACCGTAACTTCACCAAGTACATTTTCCGTAAGGCTTACGTAGAGATCGTATTCGATCCATCTAGTCACGTACTCAACTTCAGCGTAGAGCTAGTCAATGGAACGAAATATCTGTGCAGGCTTGGTGAATGTGATGTGGTAGCCCGGAACGTTAGCCTTAGCTACAATGCTTCGTACGTCGTTAGAAACCATGAGATACTCGATCGCTATGGTCGTTGGTTGGGACCTTTCCCATACCTAGTCAGCGTAGATCTTAAGAAGCCTACGCTAGCAATGCTCTTCGCCTACATAGGCAATCTAGGTGGGTGCCTCTTGCCGAGCAAGGTTCTCGACAACATAGTTAGAATGGAGAAGGTTCTAGGAATGAACCTGACCATAGTGCGAGGCTCTTGCTTCCGAACGCTGTCCGGTGCTGAGCTATGTGCTAGCGGCGAAAATACGATTGGTATCGTTGAGTGTGCGGATCTAAGCCTAGTTACCGCGGTACTGGATCCCTTCGCTAAGGTGGAGAGGTATAGCTACGGCAATGCCTCGGTAGAGCCTAGCAACATGGTTAAAGCAAGCTTCTTGCTAGGTAAGAACCTCGTCAACGAGGTTATCAAGAAATGGGGGAATGGTAGTGTCGTTGGTAAGGGGATAGCCGTGGTCCCTAGCGATGTCAGGGTGGTGCTTCTAATGAATGGTAGTGCCATACCTCGGCACCTAATCGAGGTAGTCGAGAAGTTTACGAATAGAAGCCTTACCGGGTTGGTATTCGTATCGGCTCTGCCATGGATGTTCCGAGGGTACCTACTATACCATGCAAGCGGTTTCCTGGTATACGCCCACGTTGAATCGCCCTCGATGCAGACCTTCCTACCGTGCATGTTCTTGGCTCCAGCATTCGATCTACAGATGGAGTACTGTCACCATGTATACAAGTACGTCACGGGTGGTCACAGTCTTTACCTACACGGTAAAGGTATCGAGGTGAGGCTGATCGAGGCTAGCGGGTTCCCCAACGTAGTCAGCATAGTTCCTAAGCCTAGCAATACCAGCAACATCTACCTCGTCGTTCTAGGGATCGGCGTAGCTCTAACGATACTCATCCTTCTCCTAACGGTGTTTAGGGTGCGGAAAGTTGCTGAGTAGGTACCTATACAACGCAGTCATCTCTGTAGCGATAAGCGTACTCATAGCCTTAGCCACGTTGATGATCTCAACAGCATCGCTTTACCTAGCTCCAAAAGTTTTTCGGAGAGCCGAGCTCTACGCCTCCTACCTAGGCTCGATAGATAGCCCAGGATGGGTTTGCTACCTAGGAATCTACGAGAATGGTAAGCTCATCAAGTTCGAGCCCAAGGTTCCTTTCGTCGTGTACGTCCTATCCTCTTCCTCGGGAAACCTATCGCTAACACTAAGCCTCTTAGAAGGAGTTTGGAACGTATCAATCTGCGTTGAGGGTTGGGGTGTAGAGAAGACGTGTCGCATTCTGGAATCGGTTAATGGAATCGAGAAGCTAAGCATAGCCATACCGAGCATGGGTACGTACTTGGTAACCCTCAACGCAACGCCTATAAACCTACGTAAGCCGATGTGTAGAATAGCCCTATCACCCCTGTACACCTATCGTCAAGCTAACTTAGGCCTAGTACTGAGCTACGTTGCCACGACTTTCATAGTCTCTGTAGCCTTGCTCAGCGTAGCGATGTATTTGGCTAGGAAGGGGATTGGATGGGGGTTCGGTGGATGG
>JAMOOB010000167.1 GCA_027066265.1 Desulfurococcales archaeon | reverse complement strand
TGGGTTACGGGATCTACGTGGCTTCCCTTCCTAGTGGCGATCATGGCGATCGTGTACGTAGTTACGTGTAGCCCGTTCAGGAGCATTGTTGTAGCAGACGCGATCTCCGACGTTCCGGTAGGCACACCCATGCATAGGGATCTCACGATTCTCTACGATGTTTTCAAGGCTTTGAACAGTCTCTCTCCATCGTTCAACCCCTCGTATCTATCCACACTCGTACTGCTGAGCTCGGTAGCACCATCACTAGCTTTCGCATCAATCTACGAGTTTAGAGCCGAGCTCTACGAAACGTTGTTAGGCTTATCAAAGAGAAGAATCTTTGCATGGAAAGCCTTAGCAAGCTCCGTACCCATGATCGTTACTCCGCTAGCACTGTACGCAACAACGATATTCTTGACGTACCCAGGTCTAGCATGGTTAACGCCGAGCGCGATGTCTAGATCCTTTACGGCTTCGACCATAATTCTATGCATAGTTGTGCTACCCACGTGCGCGATCTCCACGTTTCTATCGCTAGCAACCCGTAGATGCTTCATACCCATAATCTTCGGGGGGCTAACGGCCGTAATGATGTTGACGAAGCTGAGACACTCACTACTCTACTTACTCTGGTTCGTAGAAGGCATTGCATGGGGGGTGCAGGAACGAGGATGCAAAACTATAGGCTACAACATCACGTTTTCGACAATCACCGCGTACTTCGTCGTGCCGATAGCGATAGCGATCGCTCTATACATAGCTTCGTACGCGATATTTATGAGGCGAGAGGTATGATGGCACCATTCGAAGTCGAGAACCTGTGGAAGAGATTCGGAGCTACGGAAGCGCTTCGAGGTATTACTACGAGGTTCGTTAAGGGGCTGAACGTTGTTCTAGGACCTAACGGTAGCGGTAAAACAACGTTGTTGAAGATCTTGGTAGGGTTGACGAAACCCAGTTCTGGAAAGGTTACGAGTCTCGGTATGGATCCGGTTAAGCACAGCAACAAGATTCTCAGACTGGTAGGCGTATTCATTGAAGGCTACCAGCTTCCGTGGTGGTTGAGCGGGAAAGAGCTTGCTAAGATGATGGCTAGCGAGAGGGGTACTCCCTGGAGCATGGTGAAAGAGCTTGCCGAAGAGCTAGGGGTCGTATCGTACTGGGAAAGAGCTGTCAGAAGCTATAGCTCGGGAATGAGGAAGAAGGTAGAGCTTCTCCTAGCCTTTGCAAGCGCTAGAGAGGCTCTGCTACTCGACGAACCTTTCACGTTGCTGGATAGAAACAGCGTTAACGTCGTTAGCAAGCTGATAGAGAGATTCTCGAGAGATATCCCCGTAATCGTAGCTACGCACGTAGAGGCTCCCTGCATCGATAATGCGGATAAAGCCATCGTGCTCGTAGGGGGAGAAATAGTTAAGGAAGTTCTTCGCGGAGAAGTACCTAGCTACGTGTGCAGAGTCGTGAACCTAGATGTTTTTCTGGAAAGCGTGTCCAAGATCAGAGATAGAATTGATAGACTCGATCTATCTAGGGATATAGCCTTGCTCAAGCTGAGAGATTCCAGAGCCATCGAGTTGATCCTAGGCATCGAAGATTGCGTACCTAGCTTAAGGAGCATTGTTAGATACGAAGAACTC
>JAMOOB010000166.1 GCA_027066265.1 Desulfurococcales archaeon | reverse complement strand
CCTTCTAAAGCTCAAGCAGGAGAAGAAGCTCAAGTTCATCCTCTTCTTCCTCTGGCACTGCTACGACGAGAAGACTAGGGTGCTAACGAAAGAGGGCTTCAAGTACTGGTGGGAGCTTAGACCCGATGACGAGATAGCTACCGTTAACCTGAAGACTGGTGAGCTAGAGTATCAGAAGCCCGAGGAGATCATAGTTGCTGACTACGAGGGAGAGATGATACACTTTGAAGGTGAGCACTACGACCTTCTTGTGACACCCAACCACAGGATGGTTGTTAGGCTGAGTAGGAGCTACGTCACCCCTAGGAAACGTGGGGAGACGGTCAACGATGTTATAGATCCGCTCAGACCGTGGGAGATAAAGTATGCCGAGGATCTTGCTAGGAATAACGAGCATAGGAGATGGGAGCTAATGAGAGCCGTGAGGTGGAGGGGAAGGAAGCTAGACTACGTTGAGCTTCCAGATGTTGAGCTGGATCCGAACTACCCTGTGTGGGTTCTGGAGAGGGTTCCGAACAAGCCAAGGGTTGTGAAGAGGGTTCCGATAAGACCTCTGCTGAGATTCCTTGGGTGGTTCATCGCTGAGGGCAACGCTAGGTACAGTGAGCATAACCAGGAGTACATGATCTTCATATGGAATAAGAGGAAGGAGTACCTAGACGAGATAGCTCAGACGATACGAGAGATGGGCTTCAATCCAGTGGTGAACTACGAGGAGGGGTACGTTGTTGTTGCATCGAAGCAACTCTACATGTTCCTGAAGAGCCTTGGTCTACCCCTGCATCCAGAGGTTAAGGGTAGGAAGGCTAGGATGAAGTTCGTGCCGCAGTTCATCAAGGAGTTGGATCCAGAGCTCATAAAGGAGTTCATAGATGCTCTGTGGAAAGGTGATGGAAGCTTCTATACCACTAAGGATGGTAGGAAGGTGTATTCGAAGTACAGCACATCGTCTAGGAGGCTGGCTGAGGATGTTGCTGAGCTGATGCTTAAACTAGGCTATGCAGTGGCGATCAGCTACGACGAGAAGAGGAACGAGTACCACGTTGTGGTGTCTGAACGCTACAGATTCCCATCGATTAGCAAGCCACCCAAGATTGTTCACTACAGGGGCAAGATCTGGTGTGTAAAGGTACCGAACGGCACGCTCATTGTTGAGAGGAACGGTAAGATAGTTGTTAGCGGCAACAGCGGGTTCAGGAAGGGTGTGGACCTAGTTATCGAGTGGTACAAGCGTTTGAAGAGGGAGCGTAGGGACGTTGTGATCATTCTCAAAACGGGTATTCCAGATGCTGTAGAGGCTAGGATACTCGCTCCGTTTGGGTGTATACATATACATGGCTGGCTAACGGAGGAGCAGAAGATGGAGCTCTTCGATTTGGCGGATCTATACCCGCTCTTCAGTCGTGGAGGCGGGTTCGAGCTCAATGGTCTTGAAGCCATCGCTAGAGGGGTACCTGTGATCGCCCCTAGGGGCGGCTCGTGGGAGGACTACCTACCTAGCTGGAGCCTTGTAGACTCTAGGCGGTGCCCATACGTACTCAAAGACAATCCGCTCCACGACGGTGGGGGCGTGGAGATAGACATCGAGAGGGCTGTCGATAGAGCCCATATCATCCTGGATAACCTGGACGACTACAGGGCTCGCGTTAGGGAGCATGTCGAGAAGCATGTTAGGGATAGGTTTAGGTGGGACGTCATAGGGAAGATGCTCTGGGACATAGTGCTAGAGGTAAAGAACAGGCTTAGGCTTCCTTAACACTGGGTGAGGGCATGTCTATAGTTGTAGACCCCAGATCGTTTAGGTGGTACATCGAGAGGGATGACCATAGGCTACCACTGATGTTCTCCGAGCACATCGCTTTGAAGCAGCTGCAGCTGCTCGCTACACCTGATAGCGTTTTCATCGATGTGGGTGCCCATGTAGGTAAGTACACCGTTCCCATGGCGTGCCTGGTCAGGAGGGTTATAGCTATAGAGCCCAACCCGAGATCCGTCGAGGTTCTCAGAAAGAACCTCGAGCTGAACAACATCAGGAACGTCGATGTTGTAGAGGCGTGTGTAAGCGACGTCGAGGAGGAGGTCGAGCTACACGACCTCGGGGGATCCTCATCTATAGTGCCGCCATACCCGTCAACAACTAGGTTCAGGGTTAGGTGCTATCCTCTCCCCAGGCTTCTCGGCAACGTTGATAGGATCGACATAGTTAAGATAGATGTTGAAGGGTATGAGGAGAAGGTTGTTAGGGGCGCTCTA
>JAMOOB010000165.1 GCA_027066265.1 Desulfurococcales archaeon | reverse complement strand
TCGGTGTAGATTCGTGGAGCTTGCTCTGCCTAGGGTAGTGGTCGAAGAGTTGGTGAGGAGAGCGCAGAGCCTTGGTCTATCAATCGAGGAGTACTTGCTGGATATCCTTACCCGTGACATGGATCCGGATACGGTTGTGGAGAAGTATCTCGAGGGTGCGAAACAGCTTCTCGAGCAAGCAAGGGAAGAGTTGGAGAAGGATGATCTTAGACAAGCAGGTGAAAAGATCTGGGGAGCATGCGCGCTGGCCATCAAGGCGTACGTGCTTGCTAGGTACGGCAAGAGAATCGAATCTCATAGAGAGCTGTGGGTATACAAGAACGAGGTTGCGAAAGAGCTCGGTGAATGGGTTAGGATAGTCTTCAAGCTAGCGGATTCCATGCACAGGAACTTCTACGAAGGACTCGCTACAAAGGAAGACGTTGAGGACGTCCTTAGAGAGGTGCAGAAGCTGGTCGAAGCCGTGGTTAGCGCTTTAACGAAGCAACGTCGTTGATATGCATCTCCAAGACTTTTCCGAGAGCATCGATGTAGAGAGCATGGTGTTCCGACGTGTATCCCCAGAATCTCTCGTGGATAGAGCTTCGAGAGTATATCGAGAAGGGTTGTGGTCCCCTAGTACTTCCGATAGGTTCGGTCGAGGGTCACGGTGCTCATCTTCCGATCGATACCGATACAATCATCGCTTCGTTCATAGCGGATCGACTCGCTGAGAGGAATGGATGGGTTTCGCTTCCACCCATAACCTACACCGTAGCCGTACCAGCTAGACCCGGAAACGTGTTCGTTCCCCCACGCATCTTCCGAGACTACCTTAGGTCGATACTCGAACACTTCGCTTCGTTTGGACAGAGAACCTTCGTCGTTGTGCTGGGTCACGGTGGTCCCGGCATGAAGAGAGCAGTCATCGAAGCATGCGACCCTCTCTGTCGAGAGCGCGGGGTTTCGATAGCCGTGTTCCACGTATCGAGGATACTCGAAGAGCTTGGGTTGGTGAGCACCTCCATCGATAGGCATGCAGGTACGTAGGAAACGAGCGTCGTTATGGCTATAGACAGCGCCTTGATCAAGGATCTGGAGCTGTATAGGCGGTGCGAAGATCTTCGTAGGTACGGCGTAGTTGGAGATCCGCTGAAGGCATCCGCGGAACACGGTAGGAAACTCATCGAAGCAGCGATCAGCTACATCGAGCGTACGCTGAGCACCTTGCCTCCGGGATGCTACTACAACTGGGTAAAGTAGCTGGATGGCTCTGAGCAAGGTTTTCGTCTATGCATAGCCTAGGCCTCGAAATGGCTAGAGCTCGACGTACCTATGCGGAGCATCGAAACGCTTAGTAGTTTCTCCTCGACGAAGCACCACGTTTCTACGCTTCTGCATAGCCTTTAACAGCTCTCTGAAAGGTGATGATCTCCACGCGAACCTGACAAGGAATACCTTCCTCGATATCTATCGATGAAGCGGAAGTGGGTTGGTACCGTAGCTATGGATAGGGTTAGCCAAGGTTTCGATGGTTGAACTCAGCGTCTTGTAGTCGAACTTATTAGTGTATGGTTGCTCTGCTCTGTGGTGGAGGTGCATAGCTTCGATGAGGATCGTCGTGAAGGTTCGTAGGAAGGGTGTGTTGATACTACCCAAAGCGTTGAGGGAACTCGTCGGTATCGAGGAAGGTGATGAAGTGGTGGCGGAAGTCGTTGATGGATCGATCGTGTTGAGACCTCTAAGGCCTAGGGTTGTGAGTATTGATCGAGAGAAGGTTTTGGAGATCGTTGAGGAGGAGAAGAAGGAGTGGGATAGGAGGCTAGATACCCTTGTCCGAGAAGCTAGTTCTTGATACGAGCGTCTTGGTGGAGTACATCGTTGCGGAATCTCCTTACAGAAACATCGTTGCCGAGATCTTTGCCAAGGCTAGGCGTGGAGAGCTAGAGCTGTACGTAAACACCGTTACGCTCGCCGAAACGTTCTACATCGCATCGAAGATCTATGGAGCGGCAGGTGTTGCGAATCCTAACGAGGAAGCGGAGATATTCGTGCTGTGGATCGCTAACCGAGCGAAGGTGGTAGACATCGATGTACGTACATCGATGATGGCGGGAGAACTCAAGAAGAAGCTCAGGATAGCGTTGCCTGACTGCTTCGTTATAGCTACGGCTAGAAGGATCGGAGGAAAAGCACTGTTTAGAAGAATCGAAGCCGAGATGAAGAACGTAGTGAACGAGCTTCGTAGACTAGGAGTAGTGTTCCTCGAAGAAATG
>JAMOOB010000164.1 GCA_027066265.1 Desulfurococcales archaeon | reverse complement strand
GGATTCACGGATCCGCATCTCAAACCATCTACGTATCTTCGCAACCTCTGTACACCATGACTATGGAATCCCCTCAGATCTGCTTCGACGAGCACATCCGCTACTATAGCAGCGTGATCGCTTCGCAACCCTGCTAAACGCAGAAGTTTTTCAACTTCTCGCCTAAGCGAATCGGCTTTTACTCGTACGTACTTAGAAGGAGGATAGGGACCACCTTTCTCGAAGAACTCCTTCACGCTGTATCCCTAAACCTCGTAGTATTCAGATATTAAGTCCTGAAGGAATCTTTCTCATGTCGTGATGAGGGCTGTGAACGCTGAGCTATGATGAGGTGTTTCAAGGCTGATGATATGCCAGGAATGCGTTCCGTTGAAGACTGCGATGCAGCTAATAGAAGAGGTTCTTGGATGGTGGCATAGGTACTATGCAGAAGCCGCTATTCGGAGCGGTATAGCTAGCTTCGTAGTTGCACTGGTTGAGAATAGTGTTGCTGGGGTATCCGTGTTCTATAGGTTCGGAAGGATAGGTGTTATCTACTACGTTGTTGTCAACGAAACTTTCCGCAAGAAAGGTATTGGTAAAGCGCTCGTGTGTTCCGTCGAGGAGCTCCTCGAACCGTACTGCAGGTTCTTCGTAGCGACAACGAGTTACGATAATGTTGATAGTCTAAACCTGTTCAGATCCTTAGGCTATGCAGTACTCGATATAGAGACCGCCTACGAGTTGATGGGGTTCGAAGTTGTTGAAACACTAGTTCGAGCTACATGTGCTTTCGAAGACGATGTATTTATGCTAAAACCTCTGAGCCTTACCGAGCTTTCTAAAGAAGTACGTTCACATCGTCTCGAAGCATTGCATGTATGGAGAAAGATTTGCTATGAACCTTGGTTGAGGATGAGACTTTGATTAGCTTCGAATCGATAATAAACGAAATCCGCATACGTCGTATCGATCCCTTAGCTCGCAAGCTCGCCGAAAAGTACGGCTACAGACCATACATGGTACAACGATACTTAGAGATGATGGGTTTCGATGAGTGTGTAGAGCTCTTGGAAGCTTTCGAAACGTTACGACCTCCACCCACCATTAGGTGCAACAATCTTAGGATAGACTGCAACGAGCTAGTCACCAGATTAGAACGCTTAGGATTCGAGTTAGAACCCGTGCCATGGTGTAACTACTGCTACAATGTGGTTAAAGCACCTCGATCTCCAAGCATCGGTGCAACTCATGAGTATCTAAAAGGTTATTACTATGTGTACAGAGATGCTGCACCAACGATTCCACCCATCATCTGCGCACCAAAGCCTCGTTGGATAGTCCTAGATGTTTGCGCAGCTCCTGGAGGAAAGGCTACGCATCTGCTGCAGCAAATGGAAGATCGAGGACTTCTCGTTGCAAACGAGATCTCTAGACCTAGAATAGCGCTTCTCCTAACGCATCTTCACCGCATGGGATTCAAGTCGTTCATCGTATTGAACGAGGATGGACGCGTACTGCCCTACAAACTGAGGTTAGAATTCGATTACATACTCGTCGACGCTCCATGCAGCGCCGAAGGTAGAATCATGTACGATCCAAGTCGCAAGACTAAGACTAGTGAAGAAGATCTTGCACAGCTAGTATTGAGAGAAATAGAGTTGCTAAGTGCATCGATAAGACTCGCAAAACCTGGAGCCTTCATAGTTTACGCAACATGCAGCATCGCCCCCGAAGAGAACGAGTACGTAGTGTCCAAGGTGCTAGAACTGCATAGAAACGTTGAGATCATCGAACCCTTCATACGTATAGGGGATCGAGGACTAACAGGGTTTGCACATCTAACATTTGATCCACGTGTTTCGCGATGTGTAAGGCTTTGGCCTCACAAACATAAGGTCGAGGGCTTCTTCGTTTGTATTTTCAGAAAGATGTAGTACCAAACTACTCAAACTACTTTCTCCGAAGAGTTAGCCCAGCAACGATTCCAAGAGCTAGGAATATTCCTAGCATCAAAACGTTCTGCAACGAAAACATTCTCTCTACAGTCACCGTACTATACTTCGTTACCGTGATCGTGGTTGCGGAAGTTGTTACCTTTGGCGTGAATATTATCAGGTTTCTCGTGGTGGTCTTGGTAAACGTTGCAAGGAATGTTCTTTCCTTTGTAGTCGTGATGTAGACTGTATGTGTACGTACGCTAACTATCCTAGATGTTTCGACGTAGGTCTTGGTAATGGTAATCGCGTTCGTGATAGTGCACGTCCTTGTCTTCGTAACTGTACCGCCGC
>JAMOOB010000163.1 GCA_027066265.1 Desulfurococcales archaeon | reverse complement strand
TATTCTCTATTCTGACAAGCTTCAGATTAGCCTCTTCCTTGGGTATCCTTATAGGCCATAGGAACTTCACGGGGTGCGGAACCATCCTGTAGTGCTCGTCTAGGTCGGGGAAGGAAATCACGTCCATGAGTCCTACCGGGAACTTGTAGTTCTTCCTAGGTACACCATCGATCCATACCTTGCCCTCAACAATGATTCTCCTAGCTTCGCGAGCAGTTTCTGCGTACCCGAAGAGATCTCGGATCAACACTAGCAACGGTATGCAACGCTCAATCGGGTGAGGACCGGGACAGGGTTTGACGACCCACTTGTACTCCTTCCTAAGGATGGGCCAGAACGGTGGTGCCGCTAATCGTTTGAGGTGTCTCGATCCACCCATCTTTGCCATGATCCTCACCTAGCCTAAGACGAGGGGGTTACGCTCTGCGTTTTTAGAGCTTCTTCGAGGAGTTTCTTCTGCTCCTCGTTCAACGGCTTGGCTTTGCCCATCTTAACGAGTTCTTCTCTAGCTTTCCTTCTACGCTCGATGATTTTCTTCCTAACCTCGTCGATGGAACCTAGCTTCACAATCATAACGTTGGATGGATGGATCGGGTAGAAGACTTCGGTTCCATCAGCTTTCCTAATAGTTACGCCCTCGACGTAGATCCTACACCTCTTCAGATCGACATCCACTACCTTTCCTTCGTGACCCTTCCAATCACCTCTCATAATCCTGACGATATCGCCTTTCCTAACGGGCAACCTCTTGATTCCCAGCTCCTTCCGTAGCTCTGGAGCTAGTGGAGCGTTGAGTAGGTGCCAGCGCTGATGTAGCGGTAGATTGAAGAATATCTTCCTCTGTTTCTTTGGTTGCTTACTCTTTAGCTCGACCATTCGAATTCACCTCTACACGATCATCGAAGCTATGTTGGCGATCTGAGGCCATCTCTCTGCAGCTTCACGTGCTACGGGTCCACGAATCTCCTTACCCTTGGGAACTCCTTCGGGAGATACTATGACGCACGCATTGTCTTCGAATGCTACCCACGTACCGTCAGGTCTTCTGAACGGTTTCTTCTGCCTAATTATCACAGCTCTCATCACCTGGCCCTTGAGATCGACGTTGCCTTTCTTGACCGTGACCACGACCATGTCTCCAACGCTTGCGTAAGGCAATCTCCTTAGCCTCGTCTTGACTTCGGGAACCCCTATCACCATCACTTCCTTGGCACCGCTGTTATCGGCTACGACGAGCCTCGTACCCACTACTATCCCTGCAACCCTCCTCCTTCGCGGGAACGCGGCACCTACCTTAGCTCTCTTGGCAGCCATGGTTTAGCTACCCCTCTCCGGCTCTCTTCAAAACGCCTAAAACAACGAATGCAACGCTCTTAGCTAGAGGTCTAGTTTCCCCGATTAAAACGATATCCCCTTCCTTAGCGTTGATGCATGGTGGGTTGTGGGCGTGTATCTTGCTTCTCCTTCGCTCGTACCTCATGTACTTCGGTATCCAAACAACGTACTCTCTCTCAACGACGACTGTTCGCTGCATCTTTGCTTTGACAACCTTGCCTACGAGGAGCGTTCCTCGTACTCTCACCGAGCCATGCCAAGGACACTTCTTATCGTTACACACAGTCTCGGGAGGCTTGAGCCCGGGATACCTTATGCCTATGTCCCTCGTGCGAGGCGCCTTTGCACTACTCATGTAATTCACCTCCGGAGCTACCTATACCTCAACCTCTTAAGCCTGTCCTCCGGTCGACCAACTATTAAGCTTCCATCAACCTCGACTACCACTCCATCGGGGAGACGAAGACGAAAAACTCCGTAGAGTTTGGGTACGATCCTCAACCTGCCCTTCACCTTATCGAGAACGCGAAGCGTATACATAGTTTCGTCGACGATCTTGCCACGTAGACCTACGAGCGTGGGATCGCTATGCGTAACTACCTCGATCTCGAGACCTATGAGTTCGTGGTACAGCACGTTGTCGGGTCTATGCTTCACTTCTTTTCTCCACCTCTCTTAATGCCTTTGCGCTCCTCGTTGATCACCGTGAGTATCCTAGCGATGTTCTTCCTAATGATTCGGATCCTAGCGACGTTGGTCAACGTACCGAGCCTTGCTTGCTCGCGTAGTCTAGCCAACTCTTTTCTAAGCTCGGCTAGCAACCTAAGCCTCTCCTCCATAGGCATAGACCTTATTTCGTCTGCATAGAGCGGCCTATCGCTCACAACTCCTCACCTACGTCGAGGATTGTTGAGCTTGTCCCTGAGAAACGGGTTGAGCTGGAGCTTGCTGAGCTTGTCCAAAAGCTTCTGGAAAGAGCTCCCTTACCTTCTCCGGTGGTAGGATCTCTACGTAATCGGACGGCGTTCCCGGCTTCGTGATGAGTACCTGTATACCGTAGACACCAGGCTTGAGTAGTACGTGTGCTACCGCACGATCGACTAGCTGAAGGCTTTGCTCACCGGATTTGTATACCTTCCCAGCTGAAAGCTTTTCGTACCTAGCACGCTCGGTCGTAAGCTTACCACTGATAACGATTTCGCAACCCACAGCACCAGCATTCATCACTCTCCTGAGCGCGATGTATGCAGCTCTACGGAAGTGAATACCTCTTTCAAGTGCTAGCGCAATGTTGAAGGCCACGACCCTAGCATTGAGATCAGGGTTGTCGACCTCCATAACCGTGATCTGCGGGTTCTCGATACCGAAGAGCTTCTCAAACACTGCTTGAAGAACCCTTAGATTCTGCCCCCTTCTACCAATGATCATCCCGGGCCTCTGAGCAAATATGAGAACCCTCATGCCGAGAGGCGTCTTTATGAGCTGAACACCCGCGTATCCCGCACGCCAGAACTTGCTAGCGAGATACTCATCGACTGCAACGCGCTGAAGACCTAGCTCTATGAAATACCTCTTGATGTTCACCATAGCGCTACACCTCCGCTACGATCACCTCTATCGATGCTCTCGATCCAAACCATGGAGTTGCACGACCGAAAGCTCTAGGCATCCACTTCTTGTGGTATGGCCCTCTATGCGCTGCTATATGCACGATCTTAAGCCTATCGGCATTCAAACCCTTGACGTTCACCGCATTGTTTTCGACGTTCTCGAGAAGCTTGAGTATGTATTTCGCTACCTTTACGGGGAACCTACCGATGGGCGTCTTCCACTCGGGCCATCGCTCGGATAAACCGCTCTTGTGAGCTATTCCTAGCTTGTAGCGTGTGTAGGGTATGGGTTCCTTCAATTCTATTACTCGCTGAAGCAGCTCTTTAGCTTCGTTCAACATCATTCCCCTCAACACTTTGCAAACTTCGTAAGCTTCCTTGAACGATATGGGGGCATCCCTAATCACTGCACGCGCCGTTCTGCTAGGATCCAGACCGCGAATCGTTGGATAGCGCCAGACGGGCATGGATACCCCCACGCACATCGTACTACCTAGTGTCCTCGACCATCTCCACCGAAGGAGGATTAAAAGCGTACATCAATCACAACCTCTCGAGGAGCCGATGTCGGTGCGAATAAGGATCGAGCTAGCGCGACTATACCTGAGGCTCCTTAGCTCGAAGAACTGGGTTCTACGATGGCGAGGCTTGGTTCTCTACGTGCCCCGAGGAGTGTTTACACCGCGTTTCACTATCTCGACGGATCTCTTGGTGGAATCACTTGAAGATCTGGGGAAACGCGTTCTCGATCTAGGCTGTGGATGTGGAGCCATAGCGCTCTACGTAGCGAAACACTTCGATGTCGAAGCCGTGGGCTACGATCCGAACCCTCTCTGCGTAGCCGTTGCACGCATCAATGCTAAACTCAACAACATTACGAACGTTGTGTTCACGGCAAATCGTAGACGGGTTGCAAGGAACGAATTCGATACTGTTATCGTTAACCCACCGTATCTACCGGTAGAACCTCTGAAGAACGAAGACTATGGATGGTGCTGCGGTATCGATGGAAGAACACTAATCGACGTACTTACCTTTGCACGTCGCATATCAACTAAGAGAACCTCGGTATACTTCGCAGTATCGAGCCTTACACCACCCAAGTTAATGCATGTGATTGCCGAGAAGCTTGGGTTCCGACCAGAGCTCGTAAACGCAAAGAGAACTCCTTTGGATACCGTCTACGTGTATCGACTCCGCCTACACTAACAATTCAACTCCTTAGAATATCCAGCACACTCCATAGATCCTTGAACGCCGTAGAAAGCCTCGAACTTCTATCGAGAATCAGAGTCCTTATACCTATCCTCGCCGGTTCCTCACCATCGTACCTAGGATCATCTCCAACGTGCAACACATGCTGTGGTTTCACGCCCAGTTCCTCAACGATATGGCTATAGAACCTAGCACTCTTCCTAGGTTCTCCAACATCCTCGATACACGTAAACACTCTACGTATGTACTTGTCTAGTCCAAACCTTTGAAGTACCCGTTCAACAAAGCTTCGCAGAGTATTGGTCGCTATCACAACAGTGTATCTAGTAGCGAGCTTGGGAAGCACTTCGAAGACCTCGCCATAGACCTCTGCTACATGAATCGATTCCTCGATACACTCGTCGATCACATGCTCAAGCCCAAAGACTTTGGACCAGTAGCTAGGTAGATACCATTCTAAGCGATTCGTTGGAACTCTTCCATACGCTTCCTCGACTAGCTTCATAGCTACGTAGAGAGGAACTTTCTCGAGTCGTGCAAGTCTCTTTGGTATTGCTACGAACCAGAAGTAGTCTATGAAGTCCTTGGACACGATGACCCCGGCGAAATCTAGCGATACCACGCGGATCTCCATGGAGGACGCTCCTAGCGAAGTGCGCGATAGCAATCCTTATTAAGCCTACTTGATGATGTGAACATGGGTGTACACATAATGGCACCTCCGCTGAAGAAGATCGACGACGTTACGTGGATGATACCTCCCGAGTACAAGAAGTGTATGAAGGTTCCAGCAATCATATTCGCTGATGAGTTCCTCTTAAACAAGATGAAAGAGGATGCTACTCTCGAGCAAGCAGCTAACGTTGCTTGTCTACCAGGAATTCAGCTAGCTAGCTATACGCTTCCCGATGGACACCAGGGATACGGGTTCCCAATCGGAGGAGTAGCTGGATTCGATGTTGAGAACGGTGTCATAAGCCCCGGAGGAGTTGGATACGATATCAACTGCGGTGTTAGAGTTCTTAGAACGGATCTCACGGTCAACGATATCAAGCCCAAGCTAAAGGAGTTGGTAGAGGTACTCTTCAGGAACATTCCGAGCGGTGTCGGAGCTACCGGCAAGCTTAGGCTCAGCATAAGCCAGCTCGATGAAGTACTTGCAGAAGGAGCTCAGTGGGCTCTCAGACAAGGGTATGCAACAGAGCACGACATCGAACACACCGAATCCAAGGGAAGACTTCCGTGGGCCGATCCCAGCAAGGTGAGTAGGAGAGCTAAGGAGCGAGGAGCTCCACAGCTAGGTACGCTAGGTAGCGGCAACCACTTCCTAGAGATACAAGTTGTTGATAGGATATACCTACCCGACGTAGCGAAGAAGATCGGGATCTTTCAGGAGGGACAGATCTGCCTAATGGTACACACCGGATCGAGAGGTCTAGGACATCAGGTAGCTAGCGACTACCTAATGATCATGGAGCGCGCCGCTAGGAAGTACGGTATACAGCTACCAGATCGAGAACTCGCAGCGGTGCCGTTCAATAGCAGAGAAGGACAGGACTACTTCGCAGCCATGGCAGCCGCAGCAAACTACGCCTGGTGTAACCGCCAGATAATAACGCACTGGGCTAGAGAGAGCTTTGCAAAGGCATTGGGTTCCGATCCCGAACACCTAGGGATAAAGCTGATCTACGACGTAGCGCACAACATAGCGAAAGTCGAAGAGCACGAGATTGAAGGTAAGAGGTACAGGGTTGTGGTGCACAGGAAGGGTGCTACGAGAGCATTCCCACCAGGCCACCCAGAGATTCCGGCTGATCACCGCGAATTCGGCCAGATCGTACTCATACCCGGTAGCATGGGTACTGCAAGCTACATAACGATTCCGGGTCCGAAAGCTAGAGACATCTGGTGGTCCGCACCACACGGAGCCGGGAGATGGATGAGTAGAGCTGCAGCAACTAGAAGGTACTCGCCTAGGCAAGTACTAGAGATGCTAGAGCGTCGAGGCGTAATCGTGAGAGCTGCTACGATGAGAGAGCTCGCTGAAGAGACGCCCGATGCTTACAAGAACGTCGATAAGGTCGTCGAGGTAGCAACGAGAGCTGGAATCGTTAGACCCGTTGTAAGACTCGTATCGCTAGCTGTTATAAAGGGCTAACGATTGATTTCAAGAACTTATCTCCGCATAGTTGCAAACCTACACGCACTTTTACACATAGATATGTTTCTACGTATCAACGAGTTCAGATTCATTCTACCCCATTTCTTGCTTCCTCGAATTCTCGATAACGTAGAGCACGTGGTTCTGAATCGCGAATACATGCTTGTAAAACGCGTTGCTCCGAACAACAACGATATTGTTTTGGATGTGGGTGCATGTATAGGGCTCTACACAGCTATTGCAGGTAGGAGATCTAGGCATATCGTAGCCGTAGAACCCCTACGAATACTTGCACCCTACATCAAACGCAATGCTGAGCTAAACAATGTAAGGAATCTCAGCATCGTAAACGCAGCAGTAGCTCCAAGAACTGGCTGGTGTCGTTTCTATATAGGTAGATACCTTCTCAATTCATCGCTTCTCAAATCGTACGTCGACGATGTATGTGGCGTTGAACGAGTTGAAGAGGTGCGTTGCATTTCGATTAACACGATGCTGAAGATCTATAGACCAACGCTTGTGAAGCTCGATGTAGAAGGCTTAGAACTCGATCTACTTAAAGCAAGCATCGATGCTCTGCAAAGCGTTGAGAAGCTAGTAATCGAGGTCCATACAAACGTTGTCGACCTTAACGAAGTCGTGAATCTACTCGAAGAACTTGGCTATACTATCGCTATCTACACCTCTAGCGAAGAACCTTTCCAAGTCATGGTATACGCGTGGAGAGATTTCAAAGCATCTCGAAGCTAAGCAGAACCTCCCTTCTCCAACCCTTAGATCTATACATAGCGTACGGACGTCTCTACACCTAGCATCGAAAGGTATTGGAATCAACAGCTTGCTACCGTCGAACACTATCTCAAGCTTACAAACCTCTTCGAGGCTAGGGATCCTAGATACCTCAACTCTAAACACTTGCTCTATCGATCCGCGAATATGGTCTATTCGAAGCATGCTCTCTATCAAATCCATTCTAAGACTACGTTTTCGAAGAGCTTTGTTTACAACGGCAACTACCGCACTCGGTTCAAGAACGGCGTTGTTGTCGAACCACGAAATGCTTTCCAACACCTTCCTACCTATGTACACAGCATCACGAAGAAGCTCAGCATCGATATCCCGACACGCTACACCTCGTTCAAAGTATCTACACACGTACTTTGCATAGCCATAGATCACCGCTATACATTCATAGCTAAGAATATCGAGACCCAGTACACGAACACGAACTACTTTCCTAAACCTATCCCTAAACCTCTCGAGAATACGCTCGTCGTAGCATACGGCAAACACTGGATTCTCTACACAATCGAGTACCTCGATGCTCTGCCCCTCATTAGGATCCACGAGAACGACCTCACGTTCTTTAAGAATCTGCTCGACCTCGTGCAGTGTATGTAGATGCATACGTTCACGAAGAACTCTTGCGGGAACTCTACTGTACCTCAACACTCGTTCTATAACGAGAGGTTTTTCGCCGTATACGTGCAGCTCGAAAGCATTGGAAAGCATCGTGTATAGTGTGCGTAGCACGACAGCTATCTCGAACTCGTTGGGTGGGGAAACCATGAGTAAGGTTACGTACATAGCGATCTATCACCCGAAAGAGCTTTCGAACGTACTAGATCTGCTACGCATAGCTAAGCGTACAAGCTCTAAGCTTCTCATCGTACCACGAACATTGGAAGTCAGCTGCTCTACCATCAACGACGAAGCGTGTATCGATGTAACGCTCGAAGAACTTCAACGATTGCTAGCGAAATGCACTAACATCGTTCTCGAAACCAACGGTCTCGAAATCCTTCCGATAGATCTATGCAACGCAAATTGCATCGCAATAGTTCTGGGAGCAGAAGACTATGGAATACCTGGATACGTACTCGAAAGGATTCCGAATAGGTATCTATATCGTATACCCATGGGTATTCCTAGCGCTAGCTACAACGTCGTTTCATCGCTGGTCATGCTCTTGACTGATCTCCACTTTCTCTGCTCTTCAACGCTTTCACAAGCTTCAAACGACTCTCCATATCTACGAGGAACGCTCTGAGATCCTCTATGATCCTTCTCATGATATCGACTCGATGTCTTAGACCCGGCGTAAGTGCGTCGGGATAGTCAAGTCTTCGAAGTGCGTTGTATACACACTCCATAATGTTGAAGACCTTGTAAGCGTAATCGATATCGGATCTCCTAAGAGAATCTATTGCTAACCTCTTGAGCTCGCCTACGAAGTCGCACAACCCCTTCAGGTACGGTACGTAATGCACGTTTATCTCATTGTACCTCGGTACTTTACCGTTCCTTACGAACTCTAGCAATAGCTTTGCCTCAACGTACTCCGCTACAGCATCGTTTACCAATCCGCTATACTTGAGCTCTGGATGATTCTCTACCAATTCGTAGACCTTAGAGATAAGATCCTCAACTCTTTTAATAATCTCTTCAGCTTCATCGAGCTTGCCTAGGTGGATACTCGTTATAGCATCGCCCGAGAACCTCACTATATCCCTAACGATTCGGATAACTTCCTCTCGCACTCTATCCTTCTCTTCGAGAATTCTGTCAACCTCATTAACGGATTCCTCGATCGCTTTAATTATCTCATCCAAGCCCACGCACGTCACCACGCTATACATGGAGAGCAGTGTTAAGGGTATTGATGTGGCCCCCGCAGAGAACCCGCACGCATGGTCGCCAACGGCTCATCCACTTATGCGGGCCGGCGCAGGGGGCCGTAGTATTTGATCGTGGGTGGGGGCTAAACCCTTCTTCGAAATGCGTTGCTTACGCAACACGTATTTACCCAAATCATCGATGTATCGATATGAGGTGCCTCTACATGCCCCGCGTACCCGTCAAGATCGTTACTTGGGAAGAGATCGTTGAGTGGAGCTGGGGTCTTGCGAAGAAGATTAAGGAGAGTGGTTACAGACCCGATATCATCGTAGGCATCGCGCGCGGAGGTCTAGTTCCGGCTAGACTTCTATGCGATTTCCTAGGCGTAGAGAACTTCCTATCGATACAGTCCCAGCACTGGACCGAGGCTGCTAAGGTTAGCGAGAAAGCTCTCATAAAGTTCGAGTACGTAGTCGATCTCAGCGGAATGAAGGTTCTCCTCGTCGACGACATCGTGGATACCGGAGACTCGATGATTCTCGCTAAGAACTTCATCGAGAGCAGATGGAGACCAGCCGAGTTAAAGACAGCAGCCTTGCAGTGGATATCACCAGTTGCAAAAATTAAGCCCGATTTCTACTTCGTAGAAGTACGAGAGTGGGTATGGTTCCAGTACCCATGGACGAGACTCGAAGACGTAACACAGTTCCTGAAGAGAATGGTTGAGACGGAGGCTCGCGAAAGTGGAAAGAAGGAGTGGAGCTACGATGAACTTGTTGCCAAGTTCTACGAATGGTATGGTGTAGAGGTTTCGCAGATAGGCGAGAAGTACTTTAAAGAAGCGATAGAGATTCTCAAGGAGCGCAACATTCTAGAGGAAAAGAACGGTAAGTTCATGGTAAGGATCTAGACATGGATAGACGACCATCAACAGGAAATCCTTTGCTAGATACGATTCTCTTCGATTCCCCCTCTACGATACTCGTCTACGGCATAGCCGCATCTGGGAAAACGAACTTCGTTCTTAACACAATCAAGCACAGCATGCATACGAACTACATTATCGCGTACATAAGTACCGAAGGTTCTCACTACGCTGATAGAGTTGTACAGATGGGGATTACGAATCATCGCGTTCTATTTGGTGAAGCTCTCGATACAGATCATCTAATAGAGCTAGTTCTAGACCTCGCTACACATATCGAGTTATCAAAGCTTCTGCTCCTGGCAATCGATAGCATCAACAACTTCTATCGATCCGAAGCTCTGGAATTGGAAGGTCTGAGAAAATTCGTTGCATTATTGGCACTACTTCGAGAATTCGTAGAACTAGGATGCTTCGTAATCGTGACAGCGCAAGTAAGAGAATCAGATGAGGGAGTAGAACCTTCGGGACTGCAGTATCTCTATCCATGGGCAGACAAGATAGTTAGAATCGAGTACAAGGAAGATATGCGCATACTTATCGTTGAAAAACCTACGCACCTAGAACTATCCTTCGAAATACATGAGCAAGGTATTCGATGGCTCTAAGTCTTACCACTTTCCTCGGAGCTCTTCGGAGGTATGTATATACCGTACTTCATCGCTACTCTATAGCGCACCATTCTATCCTCTGGAGAGAACCTATGTGGGTGCGCAACTACTGTTGGAGAACCACAGCTAGGACAGACATCGCGAAGCGTATACCTTCCACACCTTGGACACTTCCTGATTCTCCACCGCATTGCTACGCCTTACCTACTTCACCACGTTCGAACTTAAACTCGTCTATTCCAAGCTCTTTCACTAGTTCGTTAGCGCGTTCAAGCATTTGCTGCAATACTCTTTCGCAAACCTTGTAGTCCGTGCTAACGATCTCAACGCTATACCTAGGAGATCCGATAGAGATTATTCTCAGCGACGTGTGTTGATCTGGTAGAGGAATGGATTCGAGCTCCATCAACAGCTTCTTTATTCTTTCAACTCCATCGGGTTTGTAGCATCTCGCGTATATCGTTCCACGAATCTTAACCTTCTTTATCTCGATGTGTCTCTTAGCTTCTTCGTACAGTACCTTAGCGATATCCTCGCTGAGTCCAGCATCGATAAGTACCTGAGGTCCTTGAATAACGGCATTCTCCAACAGTGTAAGAACGTCCCTAAACTTTTCGTATAGAGGTTTCCATATCTTTTCGTAGGCTTCATCCAGACTCATTCCTAGCTTCTTGGCTACGATCTCTACGATCTTCTGTGCTTTCTGATCCCTTTTCCACCTCAACATTCTGACTCTACGCTCATTCTCACCAACTCTCTTGATGGAGATATCTATCTGTGGCGGTCTCTTCTTCTTATCAATTCTTATAACTTTCCCAACGACGATCTGTCCAACTCTAAGAACTTCACGAATATCACGAAAGTATTTGGTCGTTATCTCGCTCCACGGTATGAAAGCCTCTAAGTTCTCGAATTCCTCGAGATCAGCGTATGCACCATGCTCAATCAATCTCTTGACACGCGCAATAACGAGTTCCCCAACCTCCGGAAGATCCTTTCGCTTGAATACTAAACTCATGAAGCACCACGCTTAGCCTAGTATCTTGAGAACCTCTGCATTCTCCTCAATTATCTGTGCTTTTCCACCCGTAGGCTTCGTTAGCTGAGCACCGCACACCAAACACTTTACGGGTATCGTTGCGTGATCGAATATCACTTGCTCGTTGCCACACTTCTTACATCGAACGCGTATGAACCTACTCTTTGGCTCGGGTATGAGGATCTTGCGCTTCTTCACCATGATCGTCACCTCTCGACGAGTTCGTGCCTCTTCATCCTAATACCCTTCCTATGCTGGATGTATCCGCATTGCGTACACTTTAGCTTGAGTACGACCTTCTTCGTAACCTTTGCAAACCTCTTCTGTTCAGGCTTCCTCTTAGATCCGTATCCCTGAAGCTTTCTGAGATATCTTCTCTGTCCTTGGGCAAGCGTACGCCTCTTTCCGTGGCGGTATATCGTAACGGTGTGGATAGTGTGTGTTTTACAGCGTGGG
>JAMOOB010000162.1 GCA_027066265.1 Desulfurococcales archaeon | reverse complement strand
CGTATGCGTAGAGGATGTCTGGAGCCATGAGGATCCCGAAGATCAGCGCGTATGCAACGGATTGAAGTGCTGAGAACACGATTGCTTTGAAGAGATCGCGTTCTAGCACAGCCTTCACGCTAGCTACGAACGCTACCGTCATCAGTATGCAGAGCGTGGCTACGGTGTACTCCACGATCATTCTCCACCACCTCGTTTCAACGCGTCGTACTCCAATGGCTGCGGTACGGATTCGTGGCTATGGTAAGCAGCATGAGCTAGGATATGGGTGCTGATAGGGGACGTTATCAGTATGAACACCGCCGTGAAGATGGAGATAGCTACGAAAGGAATCGTTGCGTTCCCCAACGCATTCGTTCCAAGAGCTACGAGAGCTACGCCTATCAACGGAACCACGGCTCCACCAACGATCCCAACCGTAGCGGCATGCATTCTCAGGAAGAAGTTGGGGAACCGTAGCAATCCTATCGCTGCCAACACATCGCATACCGCACCGATAGCCACGAGCCCCATACCGATGAACGCTACGAGATCCATCACCCACATCGCGTCGTCACCTCCTTCGACGGAGTAGGTACCTAGCTACGAAGAGATCGAATACGAATGCCCAGAGCGCTAGCAGTAGAGCACCGAAGGCTAGGAACGACGTTCTGTAGAGTAGCGAGAGCAACGCTAGCAGCACGGCTAGATCGAACGTTAGGCAGTCTATCGCAAGCACGGAATCCACTATCGTAGGACCCTTCAACACGCGGATCGTGTACAGCACGAATGCTAGTAGGAACAGGGTTCCCACGATCATCGCGAAGAGATCGAGGACCTGGAGCGCTAAACCCATCCCTATCCACCTCTTAGCAACTTCGATGCTGCTCCAAGGTTTCGAAGAGCTTCGTTTCGAAGAACTTCGAGCAACTCTCTATCCTCGGTGCTCGGTTCCGCTACTACGTACTCGAAACGCTGCTTCTTCTCGATCATATTCGCGGCTACGGCGAGGCCAAATATCATTGCTTCGGGTTTCGGTGGACATCCAGGGACGTAGACAACGCTGGGCTTAGGAATGCCTCTCTCTTCGAGTATCTCGAGGAGCTTGGGTACGCCACCGATCGTAGCGTAGCTATCGAACCATACCCCACCACCACAAGCACACGAACCTATGGCCACGATGGTCTTGGGATCGGGGACAGCTTCCAGAGTCCTAAGCACGTAGTCGAACACGTTCACGTTGATGGGCCCCGTCACCAGCAGTACATCGGCGTGTCTAGGAGATGCAACGAGTTTGATTCCGAACCTCTCAACATCGTGTACGGGTGCTAGTAGATCGAGTACCTCGATATCGCACGCATTGCATCCACCCGTATTGAGGTGGAAAACCCAGATGCTCCTCCTGCTCACAACCATGTTCACCACCCTACGAAGCTCTTCACCTTAGCTACGATCCTAGATCTACACTCGGGACACACCATGGCTAGCCAACGGGTTTCCTCCTTCATCGAACGAGCTACGTAGGCAACGAGCTTCTGAGGAGCGAAAGGTTTTCCGCAGAGTATGCACCTAGCCATGGGGTGCTCGACTACGTAGAGAAGATCGTTCGATTCATTGCTAGCCAGCTCGAACTCCTTCGTCGTCGATACAGCGTTGAGAGGACATACATCTACGCATCGTGCACAGAAGATGCATCTCCCGTAGAAGATAGCGATCCTACGGATACCACGCTCCTCATCGTCTTCGATGGAGATGGCTCGAGCTGGGCATACGCGTGCACATGCTCCGCACCCAACGCATTTCTGAGGATCTACCACGATCTTTCCACGGAATCCTTCGGGAGGCTCTACCCTTTCGTAGGGGTATCTACGGGTGGCGATACCTATCGAAACGAGTTTTGCTAACAGACCTCCCCTAGCCATGGGCTTCACCTAGACGAAGGATTCTCTTCGTACCGTACCTACGATCGATGACCACGATCCTATCGGTACACGAAAAGCATGGATCGATGCTGGCTATGATCGCCGGTGCATCGCAGAGCTTCTCGCCGATGAGCATCTTGAGGACCGACGGTATGTTTGCGTAGGAAGGAGCTCTTACCCTCCATCTATACACCTTCCTTGCGAGACCCGTCATCACGTAGTGAACGTTTTCACCTCTCGGAGCTTCGGTAGCTCCAATACCTTCCCTAAGCTCGTGGAACCCGAAGTCTTCTACGGTTAGCGGTGTCCGTGGAAGGTTCTCGAGGAAGTAGATCGCTAAGCGTATGCTCTCCAGAACTTCGTCTCTTCGAACC
>JAMOOB010000161.1 GCA_027066265.1 Desulfurococcales archaeon | reverse complement strand
CGTCTAGGAGCAAAGCAATGCGACCAGCAATAACGTTGCTTAGACCGGGAGCTACGCCTGCATCAACAACGAGTTTCTTACCGCATTCGCGGAACGCGGGATCGAGTTCGAACGGATCTTCCTTTATGAACGAGACGCTCAGCGTATCGATGCATTTCTTACCGCATAGCTTAAGGACTTCGAAGCTGAGCCGGCTTGGAAGAGCATCGATGACCAGATCCACGCCTTCTATACACCTAGCAACGTTTGTTGGATCCGATAGATCTAGCTGTAGAGCTTCGATACGATCCATCAACACCGAGGCTTTCTCCAGCCGATCCCTAGAAACATCGCAGATACGTACGTAGACCTCGCCCATGTCTTCGGATAAAGCTTTCAGGAATGCGTAGCCAACACCGCCTAGACCAAGTACGGCGATCTTCATAACCGTCTCGAACCGTTAATGGTCTAGCTTAGCATCGATATAAAGCAGACTCTCGTAACCGCATAGCTACCGCGATCCGTTCGGGTCGGTCCTCACGAGGTTCTTCATCGTTCAGCTACGTAGCTTCGTCATCCCCGGAAAGGTGTTGAGTACTATGTGCTCCGCTTTTATTTCCAGAGACTTCGTAGAGTATAGGTGATGAGTACGCCATCGTCTGAGCAGTGATGTGGATCTCTTTAGCTGAGGTGGTTACATGGCTAGTCTCAGAGACGTTGCGTCGCTCATGAGGTTGGGGAATTCGTTGGCTATAGGGTTCGCCAGCATCGTTGGCTACACGGTTTCGGGTGGAAGCGATTGGTGGACGGCACTCCTCCTCTTCCTATCTTCTTCACTGATAGGTGCGGCGGGCAACGTTGTGAACGATATCATGGATCTCGAGATCGATAGGATCAACAAGCCGTGGAGACCACTGCCCTCGGGTAGGATGAGCGTTCGAAGCGCTTGGATACTCTACGCAATCCTCAACATCGTTGGGCTATCCACTGCTCTAGCCCTAGGGATTCTCAACGGTGTGGTTGCCGCGATCGCGATACTCCTCCTATTCCTCTACTCGTGGAGATTGAAGAAAGTGCTTCTCGTAGGGAACAACGTCGTTGCTTCGCTCTCCGGAATAGTGCTCGTCTACGGTGGTCTACCCGCTCCAAACCCGATGAATTCTCTGGTTCCCGCTATCTTTGCATATCTACTGATCCTAGGTCGTGAATTCCTTAAATCTCTCGAGGATGTGGAAGGCGATAAGAAGTTCGGGGTTGCTACGCTAGCAACAGTTTTCGGTCCTCGCGTTGCCTACGTAGCTTCGATAATCGTGATCGCGATACTCATAGCGTTGAGTCCGCTACCATTCATCTTCATGGGGTACCGATTGCCGTACATACTGCTAGCCGTTCTCGGAACGGATCTCAGCCTAGCAGTAGCCTTGGTTATCGCGAGGAGAATGGATTCGAGAAGTGCGTGGAGAGCAACGAGATTGATGAAAATATCGTTCGTGTGTGGACTCCTAGCGTTCCTACTCGGTGCTCCTAGCAACCATATTCTTAGCTTCCTCGCCTAGAGATAGACCGAGCTCGAGAGCACGGGCATTGATCTCGAAGTTCCTCCTCTTGGACAGTACTCGTAGCACGACATCCTTAGGAACTTCTATGGGTAGCAACCTAAGCGCTATCCCTACAGCAACAACGTTCTCGGCACCACCAACACCGTTCTCCATAGCTTTCCTAGCGATGGGTAGACGAACAGCGTTAGGAAGCTCGCTACCAACGAGATCGCTATCCACTACCAGCACCGAGCTGTTCTCGAAGTGTTTCCTCCACCTAGCTACCACGGCTCGGTGAAGCACTACAGCAATGCTGAAGCTCTCGATGAACGGGTTCTCGATGGGTTTATCGTCTAGCACTACGTAGGCGAGAACCGATCCACCTCTAACCTCGGCACCGTAGCTCTGGAGCTGCGATACGTAGAGACCGTGCTCGAACAATGCCTCCGCCAAGACTTCCGCAGCGAACACGATTCCTTGACCACCCGAACCCCCGAAAGCTACGCTCATCACCATGCTACCTACACCTCGATACGTACTCACGGTACGAATCAACGAATCCAGGTTTGTCCTCAGCTCTAAACACGCCGGTAGGTATCAACCCTCTACGCTCTTCTTCGGGTAGCGATTCGTAACGTTTCCAATCTACGCAGATCCTCATCAACTCCTTCAATTTCTGTCCCGGCGTCTTACCTTCGTACCTAACGACGTAGGTTACGCAGGGCGTGTATACCTCGATGAATCGGAACCCTCTTCTATAC
>JAMOOB010000160.1 GCA_027066265.1 Desulfurococcales archaeon | reverse complement strand
GCAATCTCTTCAATCGTTCCCTATAAATCTCGTGTATATTCGGAATGTGTTTAGATTGCCACTTCGTTGGTCTTAGCAAAACACCTCTACTTCCTACGATGCATATATCGATTCCACTCCTAAGCTGAAGCCTTAGAACGGAATCCGAAACCCAGTGAATCTCTGGATAACGTTCTATGAAGGCGTTTTCTCGATCCATGTACTCTTCGTTTCCGAACACCGCTACTATGGGAACATCGTTGTTCTGTAAATGCTTCTTAAGTACCTCGATTACGGGTTTAAGCATTTCGATACGTCCTTTATCCACCAGATCTCCTGCCAGTATCACTAGCTCGATTTCGTTGAAGGGAACTTGGCTCAGGGAGGCTATGAATAAAGGTAGGAAATGTGGTGAGTGTATGTCAGACGTTGCTAGAATCTTCACGAATCGAAACATTGCTTCGCGCCCGTAGCGTACGAGAGCCAAGAAGTTTATATAACTCAATCTGTATCGCTCATCGAGGTGGTGTAAGGAATGCTTAAGCCTAGGGGTACGAATGCAGCTGGTCATAAGGGTTGGTACGAAGTGAAGTGTCGTATCTGTGCTAAGAAGCTGTACATAGGCGATAGCATAGTGTACCACTGTCCGAAGTGCGTCCAGCAGTTCGAAGCGTACTTCTGTGAAGCTCATGCAAGAAAGCTTCACTACAGATGTCCTTACTGCGGTACGGAGCTCAAGCTCTTCATCTAGGCTAGGCTCTATGTGTACACCATTAAAGGATGTGGATATCTACACAATTTTCCACGAAGATCCGATTAGGTACGTGGAGATCTACGTAGATGAGTTCGTTCGCTGCATTGCGCTTGCGTTGAACGAGGATAGAACGATGCTATCCATCGATCGCTACCCGATGGTTCCTCAGAGAGATCTGGTTCTCGATAATGCTAGGAGCATTGGCATAGACAAGGATGGGGTAACGCTCGTAGAGATCCGTGAAAGCATTGAGTCTCTACCCAACGAATTGAAGAGAATGAGAACGTACATCGAAGACGTACGGACGCTGTATCTATGTCTAGGCAAGGAACGGACGGTGTGCACACCTATCAATACGAAGCTGTTGCTGAGGTTAGCTCTCGATAAAGTCCTCGAAACTGTTTGCAAGGAAGATATTCTCGAGATCTCCTACCGCGCTCCGTAGCGACCACGCAAGGTTCACGGAGCTCGCATCTTATTAGAGATCCCAACAAATATGGAGCAGAGACTACGGGGTAACACCGTGCGCTACGAATACGTGGTTAGGAAACTCGTTGAGTACTTAGCAAGGAAAGCCTCCGGCATGACACAACGCTACGAACTCAAGGATCTCGTAGGCTCAACAGCATCGTACCTCTTGGAAAGATCGTTCGAACGCATCGCAGCATCGCTATACAAAACGAATGGAGGAAGCCTATGGTGTAGACTATGCGAGCGAGGACCCTTCACAAAGAAAGGTTTCTACCTGCATCTCATAAGGGTTCACTACCACGAGCTCGAGTACATAGTTGAAGACGAGCTTAGGAAAGCGCTCGAGGTCGTACGTCGATAGGGGGGTCAAGAAGGGGTGGAGTTCGATCATCGATCACCATTGGAGTCTTATTTCATCCCCCATACCTAGTGGTGGTGTGAGGAGGGTATATGTACCTCGTAAGCGATCAGCTTATAACCCCATGCACTTCATTATCTTTCGGAGCGTGCCGCCGTAGCTCAGCCCGGTAGAGCGCCGGCCTCGTAAGCCGGTGGTCGCGGGTTCAAATCCCGCCGGCGGCTCCACGCGGGTTCAATCACCTCGCTTCATCCTAATTCTCGTGCTTATACGTTTAGCCAAGTCCGTAGGTCAAGGACGTTTATTTGTAGTGGAACGCGAAGATAGCGGGGTTCGACGTGGGTAGGTATAGACTAGTTGATCGCGAGTATGATTATCTTGCTGTGCTTAGGTCGAGGATGGATAGCTCGAACTACGAGAAGCTGTTAAGGATTCCTGATCCTGAACTTCATCGATGGATTGCCGATATAGTGCTGATCGCTAATCCAGCTAAGGTGTTCGTGAATAGCGGGAGTGAGGAAGATCTCGAATACATTCGAAGGAAAGCGCTTGAGTACGGTGAGGAGCTACCTACCAAGTTTCCTAGGCACACGGTGCATTTCGACGGACCTAGAGATCTTGCTAGAGACCGTGCCAATACGAAGATCCTCGTACGAGGTGGAGAACCTATACCGTTCATAAATACGCTGGATCGCGATGTTGGGCTCGCTGAAATACGTGAACTGTTCAGAGATGCTA
>JAMOOB010000159.1 GCA_027066265.1 Desulfurococcales archaeon | reverse complement strand
CATCCGGACGAACCCACTTATCGCTATCGCCGAAAGGCCACTCATCGTCGTAGTCGCAGTAACCATCGTCATCGGTAGCCTCCAGATCTTCGAATCCTACCACCCATGCCCAGATCCTTACGTTGAAGTTCTCGCTATGCTTCAGCGTTAGGAGTGCGTTCAAAACATCGTACTTGGGATTGCATACACCACCAGTAACGCCCTTGATGAGAACGAAGATATCGCTGAAGTTATGCTGTTTTACCCAGTTCCAGAACTCTTGCTCATGTCCTCGAATCGTAGATCCCCAAACCCATATACCCTTCATATCGACCGCTATCGCTAAGCTACGCGGTTACGATGATCTTACTAACCGTGGGTAATCGTATGCATACGCTATCTCTACCACACTAGTAAGAGCGATAATCATCAGTATCACTAGGATCAACAGAAGTCTACTCAAGCAAACTTACCCGTTCAATATAGGTCTCGCGAAGAGTTAAGCTGAGTGAGTAAAATGCTTCGTATCAAGGCTTCAGATACGTAGCTCTACTGTTCAATATCTATAGAGCTACGATCGAGAGATATCGATTCTACCCGTTCTTCGATACGTCTACCTAGGTACGTTCTCTTCCACTCAGTACGGTACTTCGCGTCAACGAGATTCAAACAGATTTGATAGGTATTCGAAGATTATCGATACCGATATATTTCCTTGGTACGCAGAGCGTTCTGGGGCTCCGTGAATTCGCTATCGCTCGTAATTCGATGTTGTATATACGTAGCGATAACATTCGTTGCAACAGCATTCTTCACCGTCAGCACTCCTGCTACTGGTGGTTACTTCAATCTTGGAGAAGCAGCTATATATCTCATCGCTGTCGTTAGCCCTCCCCTCGTTGCTGGGATAGCTGGTGGTCTAGGACCGGCTCTCGCTGATCTAGCGTTGGGGTACTGGTACTTTGCACCAGCTACGTTCGTGATAAAGTTCTGCGAAGGATACGTAGTTTCGTGGCTTATTCAAGCTATTCGTAGTGGAAGGATCCCGATGCGCAACGTAAAGATAATGACTTTCATCGCCGGTCTAGCACTAAGCATTGTTCCGATCCTCAGCCTTGCATCGACGTCGAAGCTGGGTGGTAGTGTTGCGATAGTTCTGAGCTCTACCAACGTGTTCGGTACTACGGTAGCTATCCCAACAGTAGAACTAGATCTACCACCCATGGCTTGGATAGTCATAGCGATTCTCTTCCTAGCGTTCTCCCTACTAATAGCTTTGCTAGGTCGAGGCAGACCCTACGTGCTACCTATGGTTGTCGGCGGCTCGATAATGGTGCTAGGCTACTTCCTGTACGAATTCTTCATCTCGAATCCATTGATTCTACACAAACATCCTATAGGAGCTCTGGCCGAGGTACCAGTGAACATAGGTCAGATGATTGCAGGTATAGTGATCTCGTACCCGTTGGTGCACTTCGTTGAGCGAGCACGTAGTGAAACTACGTAGTGTTTCGGTGTACGGAGTTCGGAATCGATGCATTTTGAAGAACCTATCCCTGGACATATCGTTAGGAGAGGTACTACTCGTCGTCGGGAGGTCTGGATCGGGTAAAACAACGTTTTTGAGATGCCTTGCCGGCGTTGCTCATCTCTATAATCTCAGGATCGAGGGTTCGATAAGGGTCTGTGGATACGAACCAGATCCTTCGAAGATAGCACGTTTCGTAACCTACGTACCTCAGGAGCCCTGGGCTTCGATAGCGTGTCCCTATCCATTCACTGAACTACTTAGCTTCACACAAGCATCGATGAAGGATATCGAGATCGTTGCTAAGGAACTGGGGATCTACGACAAGCTCTTCGATTCTTCAACTAATTTGAGTGCTGGAGAGATTCAGAGGATATGTGTAGCGGAAGCTCTTCTCTCGAAGAAGAAGCTCGTTCTTCTTGATGAAGTGAGCGCCTATCTCGATTCGGAGAATCGACGTAGGATCGCTAAGCTTGTCGATGAGCTTAGGAAGAGTGGTTCCACGGTCGTGGTAGTGGATCACGATCTAGAGCTATGGAGAGGTATTGTGGATCGCGTTCTCTACCTCGATGGAGGGGAAGCCATTGTTCTGAACAGTGTCGATGAAACGCCTATCTACGAAGAGATACGTAGGCTATACAAGTTCGAAATGTTTCGTAGGTATACGAAGAGCGGTGAGATCGTTCTCGAAGCACGTGATGTATGGTATCGCTACCCCGATTCGGATCGTTTCGTTGTATCGGGGTTCACCGCCGATGCCGTGGAGGGAGAGATTCTATGGATTAGAGGGGGGTCTGGACGAGGTAAGTCTACGATCCTCAAGCTGTTAGCGGGCATCTATAGACCTAGTCGTGGCTACGTACGTCGATACGTTGAGAAGCTTCAGCTCGTTCCAGAGAATCCTTTCCTCTACCTATCGAACCCAACGCCTAGAGAAGAACTTGGATCGAGGATCGATCTTGCTCGCGAACTCGATCTGATCGATGTGCTTGATACCCCCATAGCATTGCTTAGCAGTGGCGAGCGTAGGAGGTTAGCGATAGCGTCAGCATACGCTAGAGCTAGTAGGCTACTTCTAGTGGATGAACCTTGCATTGGTCTCGATCCTTGGAATGCTCGTAGGGTACTCAACGTACTCGATACGTTGCGTAGTCGTGGATGCACGATTATCGTTGCAAGCCATTCTAGGTACCTAGAACTCGTAGCTGATCGCATCGTAGAGGTGTAGCCTATGTCAATACTATCGCGAGCAGCGATGTTCGTCTCAAGATCGCTATTCCTCTACGGCTGTACCGAGCTTAGGTTGGGTACGAACATCGCTACGGCTATGCATCTCGTAGCTACCTTCGTACTGGCTTCTCGAGGAGCACCGTACCTCGCCCTACCATTCCTTGCAGTAGTTCTATGCTACGTTGCTACGCGTAGCTACGCATTGATACCCTACGCTCTGCTCTTGGCATCGATACCTGGCGTATGGTTCGCTGTTTCTCGATTCATCGTAGATCTCGCTCTCGGTATGCAGTGCGATCCCCTTAGCTACGCATCGATATACCTAGTATTCGTGCTCGGTGCACTCAACACCTTGTACGTTCTACACGCTACGAATCTCAGCGAGCTATGCTACGTAGTTACGAAGCTTACCAAGTCTAGAGAGCTCGGATTAGCTCCATACCTTCTATGGAGGGTAGCATCGAAGATCTTTAAGGATGTTAGCGAGATGCTCTACGCTCATCGATTGAAGGGTGTAGAGGTTTGGAAGAGTCTCGGCATGACGTTCGTGTGGGGCGAAGAAGTATCGAAGCTGTTTACCGAGGGTCTACTCCTCAAAGCTCCGCTATTCCGTGCGAAAGCTATTTACAGCCGACGAGCATTAGCGTTGCAGAGTTTGGTACTGCTGCTCGACACCGTATCGATTCTGCTATCCACGAGATGATGAGGGCGTCCTAGGGGGATCCGTGACCGAGCTAACTCCGGAGCTGATCAGCCCCCGTCGTATTCATCACGGATCAGCGTAGGCTGAAGTCATCATAGCGCAACGCTTTCCCTACCAACTTCCTCGATCAACTTCTTCACGCACTCAACATCTCTACACACGACCGATACGTTCCCTATCTTAACGTTCTTGAGACCGTAGCTTTTCAGTACTCGATAAGCTTGAACAATCTCTTCGTACGTAGGTTCTCGAACGTGTCTAAGCATGTATTCGGGGAAGAATGCCAGTATCATCGTAGGTATGTACGGATCCACGTTCACTAAGAGTTCCGCAAACTTCCTAAACTCGTCGAGCTCTACGAGGCTCGGTATGTAGAGAAGAACTACTTCGAGTACGATACCCAGATCCCTTATCTTCGCTGGTAGATCGAGTATCCATCTATTCGTGGTTCCGCACAGCATTCGGTAAATATCTTCGCTGAAAGCTTTCATATCGAGCCATACACTGTCGAGACCAGCTTCGTAGAGTAGCTCCAGGTTTTTATCGGTCAATCCGTAGCCGTTGGTCTCTACGTGAATCCATACCTCGTCGCCGTACTCACGCTTTATAGCTCGAAAGGTCTCTACGTAGAACCGTGGTCTACACAGTAGGTCTCCTCCCGTAAACGAAACGATGTTTCTCGCTGGACCCCATCCCTGAGGAGATAGAAGGATTTTGCCTGGATCGAGCTTCCTAGGACAGAAAGGTCCGGGCTCTCCGTAGATCTTACACCATCCACAGTGAGCACATAGATCCGAAGCATGCCACATCGTAGCACGATCCCTAGGTTCTCGCACGGTAACGATCTCCAAATACTTGCCAACCTCCTCCACGATATCTCGAGGACTCATCCACGTACCTACGGCTTGCTGCGTAAAGTACCAGCTATGACACATTGCGCATCGATGATTGCAACAGCTCTGGTAAATCGATAGATAGTCCTCGGGTCTCGAAAGAACGATGTCGTAGATAAGCCTATGAATCTCTCCGTTCACAACCTTGAACCCAGCTCTACACGGTCTATCGTAGCCGTAGGGCGTTGAAACAACGTTACCACAAGGTTCGTATCCCTGAGTCACGAGCTCGCAATCCATGGAGTTGCATCATGCATGCGACGAACCTTGCACAGAGAATTTTGAAGAGAAGAGAGGTATTCAATTATTGGTGGGCCCGCGGGGATTTGAACCCCGGACCTCCGCCTCGTGAGGGCGGCGTCCTACCGGGCTAGACGACGGGCCCACGACCCACAAAGCGTTGTTGCGTGGAGGGATAAAATCTTTCGTGATGCGCTTTGTCTACGGTTAGTGGAGTGGATGGAGCTGTGCTACTATTGGTGCTAGTACTGTGGAGGTTATTGCCATGAGCTTTATCAGGATGTTTATCGATGGTCCGGCAGCGTCCTTGAGTGGATCTCCTACCGTATCGCCGATGACGGCAGCTTTGTGTGTTTCCGATCCTTTTCCTCCGAAGTGTCCCATCTCTACGTACTTCTTGGCGTTGTCCCACGTGTTTCCTACGTTGCCCTGGAACAGTCCTAGGAGTAGTCCGCTAGCGATGGATCCTAGTAGAGCTCCTCCCAGCGCTGCTGGGCCCAACGCTATTCCTATGATTATGGGTGCTACAAGTGCTAGTACGCCAGGAGCGATGAGTCTTCTAAGAGCGTAGAACGTTACTATCTGTACAGCGCGTGCGTAGTCGGGCTTCTCCTTCCATTCTAGGATACCTGGCTTCTCTCTGAACTGCCTCCTAATCTCCTCAACGAGTCTGAACGCAGCTGCCGTAACTGCCTGCACGACCACCGCAGTGAATAGTGCTGGAAGCGCTGCTCCTATGAGTAGACCCGTCACGAAGTAGGGTCCGTTCACGGGATCTCCAACGCTGAAGAGCTTAGCCATCAGATCCTCTACGCGTAGCCCGGGAACCTGCTGGCTATAGGTTGTGTAGAGCATCGCTACGTAGCTGAAGAGTAGCGCTAGAGCTGTTAGCGCTGCCGAACCGATGGCGTAGCCCTTCGAGATGCTCTTCATAGTGTTCCCGGCAGAGTCCAGCTTATCGGCTAGCTCACGAACTTCCTCTGGATACCCTGCCTGCTCCGATAGACCAGCCGTATTGTCGACGATAGGTCCGTAGGCATCGGCGGAGACCACGACGCTCGTCATCGATAGCATCCCTACCCCCGCCAACGCGATCGCGTAGATCCCAGCAACGAGGCTGTTTCCAATGGATGCCGTACCTATGTAGAACGCTCCTAGAGCAGCTAGCGATATCGATACGATTGGTACGAACGTGCTGTAGAACCCCATGGAGAGTCCGCTGAGTATGGTTAGCGCTGGACCTGCTTGCGAATAGGATGCTACGATTCTAACGGGTCTGTAGAGAGGCGATGTGAAGTAGTCCGAAGTGAATCCAACGATTCCTCCCGCTACGAGTCCGAGTATCGCTGCTATCCATGGTCCTAGCCCTACCGATAGCTTCGTGGATACGAAGAGCGTTGCAATCGCTACGCCGGCGAGGCTGATGATGGACGTAGCCGTTAGGGTGTGTCCAGGTTCTTTTAGTGGGGATAGCGCTACGAACTGCGATGTTAGCAAGGTGGTTGCTAGGGCTACGGCTGCGAAGATCATTGGGTACGCAACCAGCGTTGGATTGTTCAGTAGTGCTCCTATAACCATCGCAGCCACGATGCTCTCAACGTAGCTCTCGAATAGGTCGGCACCCATACCAGCGCAATCACCTACGTTATCGCCTACGTTGTCTGCTATCACGCCAGGGTTCCTAGGATCGTCCTCCGGTATCCCGACCTCTACCTTACCAACGAGATCTGCACCCACATCCGCCGCCTTCGTGTATATACCGCCGCCAACACGTGCGAATAGAGCTACCGTGCTAGCACCGAATGCGTATCCCAGCAATGCTTGGGATGCGAAGGTAGGATCGTTTACGCCGTTGAACGCTAGGAACAGCCCCGCTATGCCGAGCAGACCCACTCCACCGACTAGGAACCCCGTGATGGAACCGCCACGGAAAGCTACCTTCAACGCCTCTCTAAGACCTCGCTGCGTCAATACGTTGAGAACCCTAATGTTGGTTAGGATCGCTACGTACATACCAACCATACTCACGAAGGCTGAGCTCAGCGCACCTACGAGGTACGCAATACCTATACACGTAAGCAACCAGTTACCGTTCGCCAACCCGCCGAAGGTTATGATGAGACCGATAGCGCTAGCAATCGATAGAATCACCGTGTACTGAGCACGTATGTAAGCAAGAGCAGCCTCCCTGATATAGCCATGGATCTCAGCAGCTCTATCCCTCTTGATACCGATCCTAAGGATCGCGAATATCGTAGCAACAACGTACAGCACCGCAATAGAACCAACACCGAGACCCAGAATCGCAGCTTCCCAAAGCATAGCACCACCTAGACCCAGAGAACGCGAGGCAACCGGTAATAAGCGTAACAAACATCGCAACCAACAACGTTAAGAACCCCCAGAAAAACGGCACGACGACAACACGATAAATACCTTCCACAAAACCATTACATCGGGCCCGTAGCTCAGCCAGGATAGAGCGCCGGCCTCCGGAGCCGGAGGTCCCGGGTTCAAATCCCGGCGGGCCCGCCACATAAATAGCTTGTTCGCATGGTTTCAGGTGATTACATGTTTGGTACTGGACTTTAGTTAGCCAAGTATTTTACAGAGCTTTGTTCCTTTTAGTTTTAGGAATGGTCTAACCTCAGTTTCTGTGCTCACATGATTTCCTAGAATCGGCTTTCAATTTCTCTTTCAACATCATATAAAATAAATGTATTGGTAGAAGATGTGTACGATCGAAATTTAGATTTTGTAGTCTTTTAGCTGCTCCTTGATCTCTCTTAATATTTCTAGCGCTTTCTCTCTAGGTATTCCTGTTGCTATAGCCCTAGCTATTACATCAGCGAACTGCTCCTTACCAGGTGGTGAGGGCAACGAGGGTAGTGGGATAGGTATGTATTCCTTGATAATTGATAGTGGATCTATAGCCGAGTTGATTATAATGGTTCTGATGATTTCAGCAAGCACTGAAGGGGCTTCCATCTCTGTGAGCTTCTTCTTGAAGATCGTCATATATTCAGCACCCACGATAACACATAGCATGTTCGGATTTAAATTTATTGTAACCTAGCTAACCTTAATTAACACCTTACCTTCCACTAGCGGTATCACCTTGAGAACATACTTTCTTAACCCCCTCGAGATCACGTAGAGTATAACTGTTACCTCGTTCTCCTTAGAATAAATCTTAGTAATTAAGACTCCTCATTCATCAAAGCCTACCCCTCAACATTTAAGCCTAGAGCGGGCTCGTAGAGGAGAACATCAGAACTATGAGTTAACGCTCTAACAAGTGCTAACTTTCTTCCTCGTACCTCTAGGAGAAGTATCTAACCCTTACATCCCTAGCCTCGCTAAGTCCAGCAAGCTCTATAACCTCCTTAACCCTCCATTGCATTCTTCGATTCGTAGATTCTAACGTAGAGCCCTACTTTTCATAAGCTGCAAGCTGGGAGAATACACCGTCACCCTCTAGGATAGCACCAACTCTGCTCCTAAGCTTCCTTGTTCTCACTAAGCCTTCCACCTAGGACGAAAATTTTTACCCGAAGTAGGCTCTAGTAGTCCAAGAAGTATTTCCTCGCCATAATCTAGTTGTCTATTCTTCCTAGTTAGTAGTTCTAGGGAGCTCCATTTAAATAGGTCAAACATTCTCCTAGCCTAATCCTAAGCTAACCTGAACTATATTCAACTATGCTTAACAGCATAATGTTATTACCTTAGTGTGGTTACACAACGATGACCCTTCATCTCTACTTAGCAGTGCCCCGAACATTATTACGTTGTTCTTCAGCATGGTTGCGAATAAGTAGTAGGAAATGTAAATCTAGAGGTGTAGATCATCGGAGAAGCTTCTCAATTAATCAACCGTATATCGTAGATCTAATTCGAGAAGCAGTGGAATATCGCTTCGACCACCGTTATGAACGAGAACTTCCCCCTACTCTTCCTAAATCGGTACTGACGAGCGCTATGGGTTGTACCTCAACAATGCACATCCTTTCCGTTAAGGGGTTCTCCTCTTTGGTTCGATGATTAGCGTTAGCCTGGAAGCATATTCGAACTTGTTATTCTCACTCCTCTCCTTCAAGTAGCTCTCGATCGCTTCTTTCCACGATCAGCCCGTACCCCAAGTAGACTCACGATCGTTTCAGCGATGTATTTCGGTATCTTCGACCGTAGTAACCTACGAACTCGTACATCATCACGAAGATGCGCACTAAACGAATCGTTGCTGAAGTATATGGCTGAGGCGAGAGCGGGTGCGGTGCTACAGGTATTGTTAGGTAGCCATGATACGAACGTTGGTGCCGATCCCTCAGCCTCTAGCCTTCTCAACGTATTCAAGACTTGAATCAATTCCCTCGTTATGGAATTTCTTACGTAATCGTAGCACTACGGTGCTTCTCCTCGCTCGGCATAATCGTGTTGTGCACAAAGTTGATACTTCTAGCAATGTCTGGAAAACAACTTGTGGAGCACGTTTACCTTCTAAGTATTACCGCGCTAGCCACGGTCTTGGCTAGAGCTGTACTATTCCTAATGCTCACCTTACTGAACTGTTTCTCTATGATATCAATACCTTCTCTGCTAATCCCCTCGATCCAGTACTCCATTGCTTGAATAGCTTTTTCGGAGAGTTTCACTAGAATTCTGTTGACGATAGGGTTCCTCGTCTTGATGAGCTTACTTAGTATGCCTTTCGAGAATCTTAAGCTTAGCCTCCAACCTTCGACGATGCAGTCAATTGCTTCTCTAGGCAACGACCTTAGTTGTAGGAACCGAGCCTCCTTTTCAACAAGTGTTCCGCCCATGGGTATAAGTAGCAGTGGGAAGGTCCATCCCTTGAATCCCTCGTCTCTGAGCCTATCGAGAAGCTCCGTCGTCTTGACATAGTCATCGGGTTGTGCGTCCGGAAATCCAACTATGTACGTATAGCACGGATACCAATACACATCGTTGAAGAGCTTCGAAGCTTCTACAACGATATTCGGCCAATCCTCAGGTCTCCATGGATACGCTTTACCTCTGAAATATCTATCAACGATTCTTGGACTACCGGACTCCAACCCTACTTGCGGAAACAGAGGTCTATCGCTCGACAATCCTTGTACGTCGCTTATATACCTAACCACGTTCTTTACTACGAGCGCTGACGAACACGATACGTGGCTAAAGCCTACGGTATCGACACCGTACCTAGATGCTAACGATACAACCTCATCGAATAGCTTCTTGATTGCATCGGGATTAAGTTCAAGACCTCTAGCACCGTAGAGAAGAACATCCTCGGTCACTAGGCCAACTCCTTTGATACCCGATCTAAGATTGAACTCTACCTCTTTGAGGATAGCATCCAGGGGTATCGAACGGAATTTCCACATCGTAGGACTGCAAAACCTACATCTTCGCGGACATCCCCTAGTTATCTGAACCAACCCATTCCTGGAAGGCGTCACGATGAGCGGTATCGATTCTGGAGGAGGAGCTTCGCCCTTTACGTACCTAGGAACTTCCTCACCGCTCAGAATCTTTTTGACTATTATCGGAAACGTGATTTCGGACTCGCCATCGAATAAAACATCTATCTCGTACCGATCCTCCCATCCTCTTAATTGCCAAACCCCAGGGCCTCCAACAACGATCTTGAACTTGTACCTCTTCTTAAGATCAAGCACGATCTTCATCAAGTTCTCGAATTCTAGCTCTGTACAGCTTGGTCCTCCTCCCGAAACCATTTTAAGGGTCCAGCTAACGGGTGCCAAACCTTTGGGATCGAGTACATGAATCGCTACGATCTCCGTATCCTTATCTACAGCCTTGGGAAGTGCGTGCGGAGGAACTATAGCTACTTCATCACGTCTGAACCCAGCTGCTAAAAGAGCAGCCTCGGTTTTACATAGTCCTAAGGGAGCAAACTTAGCGCGAACACCATCTGTTGTCGGTGCGCGTGGAGCTAACACGAAGTACTCTACGAACTTGGGAACCAAGCGATAAGGCATGCAGAGCCCGAAACCGAAGAGATCGGCTCCATGGTAATCAGTGAAGACAGCTCGATCAGCTGTGAGGATTATCTTTACCAAAATCATCACCAGATCGAGCTTTACGGGCATCGTAGAACTCTTTTCAACGATTATAAACGTAGCTCATAAAAAATGTTCGTACGTTAAGATGCGGATATTACGCATAGTCTACGATGTTAGTAACAGCAATGATAGGTGCTATCATCAATGTAGCACCCATTGTTCAAGGTAGGGATTCGAGTCTCTACGATTCCTCGATACATGATCGCAATACGATTCGCATCGTCGAGATGCTCGACGAGTTCATCTACCTACTACGACTACGAAGATCGTTCTCCTATGGTTGTACACGCTCCGCGTTTCGAGCAGTAGTACACGCGTGCGTTCTGGGAGGATGAGTCTACTGTTCTCTATCGCTAGCGTTAACGATGTTGTTAGGATGGTGGATAATAGATGGGCATATGCATTGCCGTGTCTCCATCCAGAGAATGGCACGAGCTTCCTTAGAACCTTGAGTAGTTCCTCAGCTTCGCTAGGATCTAGTAGCAGCAACGCGGGCGTAGCTCCCTTAACATCGAGTCTAAGTACTCCGAGACTCACGTTGCATTTCTCAACGAACTTCTCTAGGGTTTCGGTTACGTCGAAGAACTTCATCGGTCCGTGAGTACGGATCTCAACCATGCTCGAACATACCTTCAGCAACGAGTATCACCTCCTTGATTCCCTTCGCCTTAGATACATCGACGAACACTATTCTTCTGAAGACACCTAGCTGAAGCTCGTTACCGTACACGATGATCGTGAGAGGCTTGCTGAACAACGCTATGCAGGAAGATCTACGTTCGAAGCATCCAAGACTCTTCATGAAATCTTCGAGATCAGCAAGAAGGTTCGGTTCGTACTCGATCCCTACCACGAAGCAACCTCTATCGATAGCGTACAGAGTCACCGAACCCTTAACGAGCTTTAGCTGCTTGACTAGCGATCTCACGTTCTCCGTGATATCTAGCGCTTCGTATCCACAGCTCTCAACCTTCATTCTAGCAACGATCACGTCTATCATCTCGTTGCCCAAGCACCTCGATGCATAACGAACGTTAGAAAGCTTAGCGTAAACATCACGACGAGAAGCCCTACACGAACACGGATTCATCGAACTGAAAAAACTGTTTCAACAAAGGAAAGAGGGTTGGATTTCGCGATGCTATCTCCTCGCTTTTATTCGTCGTATGGCACTCACGAACGCAACTATCATCGCTAACGCAGCTCCTACAGCAACGGTTTGAGGCTCCGATGACGCCACCATCATCATTAGGAACAGGCTACTGCATGCAGCGATTATTCCCACGATGAGTGCACCAACAAATTTGCTACTACCTTTGTATAGCCTAGGCAATGCTAATGCAACGAGTAGGTATGGTACGAGGCTAGCGAAGTCCGCCACTAGGTAGAGCGATACGAAGTTCATAGCTACGGCGAAGATCGTC
>JAMOOB010000158.1 GCA_027066265.1 Desulfurococcales archaeon | reverse complement strand
AAGCCCGTGTACCTAGCTAACGATTGTGTAGCTGCTGTATGGGGGGAGAAGCTCTTCGGGGCTGGGAAGGGGTACGAGAACGTCGTGTACGTAACTATCAGCACGGGTATAGGAGGGGGAATGATAGTCAACGGATCCCTCCTCCTAGGCAAGATGGGTAATGGTCACGAGATAGGGCACATGGTCGTGGATATAGAGAGGAGACTTAGATGTAATTGCGGTGGCTACGGGCATTGGGAAGCCTATTGCAGCGGGGCTAACATACCTAGGTTCGCATCGTACATAATCGAGCGAGTACCTTCAACGAGCGAGTACAGATCGTCGAAGCTCTACAAGCTTTGGGAAGAGGGTAGGATTAGATCCGAAGACGTGTTCGCGCTTGCTAGGGAAGGAGATTCCCTAGCTAGGCTCGTAGTCAACGAGATCACGAAGTTCAACGTAGCGGGTTTCGAGAACGTAGTCAACATCTACGACCCCGAGATCGTGATCATCGGGGGTTCCGTAGCGCTAAACAACATCGATCTAGTCGTAGAGCCCGTTAAGCAGGTTATTGAGAGCGGTAAGGGGTTGATAACGGCTCCGCCTCGGGTAGTGCCTACGCCTCTAGGCGGCGATGCTGTGTTGCTAGGAGCGGTAGCGATAGCGATGGAGCCTCCACCGCAACTAGTTACGATGCTCAAGTACCTAGAGAAACTCTAGGCTTCTCGAATTCCTTTAGGAAGCTAGCTACGTCCGTAACCAGCATGGGCATTAGCTGAGGCAACATCGAGCAGAGGATAACTATTCTGTAGAGGAGCGGAGCCGCTGCTACGGAAGGCCCTAAACTTATCGCTTTGAGGGCTGCTAACTGAACCGTCTCTAGAACTCCTATGCTCCCCGGCGTCACGGCTGGTAAAAGCCATAGTACGGACTGAATTACGTCGAATACGAATAGGGCTTGAACGAAGTTCATCTCGATTCCTAGGCTAAGGACCGTTAGGTACCCTGAGAACGCTATCGCTAAGTGCTCGAGGCAAGCTATCGAGAAAGCAGCTAGCACGCTAGACATTCTAAGGCTGACCTCTCTGAACTCGAAGACACTATCGTATCCGGGGGGCAAGGCAATGAGCCTTGATACGAACCTATCCACCAAGCTTTCAGCCCACTTACCAAGCGCCGAACCTATCTTCCTAACTTGGGCTATGGCTATACCCGCGACGTTCGTTACCGCTAGCGCTGTAGACGTACCTAAGATTAGCCCCTTGATCCAAGGCTCTAGGTCTATACCCATGCACACCGCTATAGACATCGCTAAGAGGGATGAAGACATGGCTAGCCTATGGACGAACATAGCCGCTACGGCTTCGTTAAGCGTGAAGCCGCAACGCGTGTAGAAGAACACCTTGTATACCTCTGTTAGCCCTCCAAAGGGAAGTACGTACTCCATGGCTAGAGATGCGCATATACCTCTGTACGAAGAGCTGAACCTTAGGTGATGCTTCACGGATGCCGCGCTCAAGGAGAATACGCAAGCTTCGAGAGGAACCGTAGCCGCCCTAATCGCTATGGCCGCTGCAAGCGTTAATGGAGATGCCTTAGCTAGCCACGAGGCTATGGAGCTCGCTCCCGCCGAGAAGAGCACTTTAGCTACCGCGAAGTACGTAGCTAGCCCAGCTATCGCTACTACCACGGGAATCGCGATCTTCGTAACGCTAACTCTCTTCGCTAAGGCTTGCACCCGCGAGATCATCTAATAGGGGGTGGTTTAGTTGGGTACCGCCTCGATAGAGTATGAGTGGCGAGACGCCAAGCTGCTAGCCTGGCCATCCTTCGCTTACCCCCTTCTCGAAGTAGAGAGCGATAGGATGATCAGAAAGGAGCTAGGGTTCTGCAGGGGCTTAGTGCTCCACTTCCTAAACGGTAAGGTGATAGCTCATCACGATAACGAGGTTTGCCTCGAGTACGCAAGGATAATGCTCGATCCGGAGCACTACGCCGATCCCTCGGTGCTCAAGGGGGTTAGGGAACCTCTAGCTTCGGTAGCTTACGAATTATTCATGTTCTACAGGGGGTTCACGGTACTCTCATCGCCTCTCGATGATGTAGAGCTATTCGCTTCCATAGCGGCCTCGAGGTACACGCAATTCCATGCTAATACCGTTAAGTGGATTAGGGCTATGCTTGACTACTTCAAGATACTGGAGAAAGTGGCTTGGAGCGATGATAAGGAGCTGCTGTTGGTTACGGCGTCTAGGAGCTATCAATTGATGACTTTACCAGAGGCTATGAGGCACTACCTAACGATTAGGTTCGAAATCCTAGAGGAA
>JAMOOB010000157.1 GCA_027066265.1 Desulfurococcales archaeon | reverse complement strand
ATCCGCAAGATCGTTGAGTGCGAGGAGAGGTACGGCATCAAATCGACTTTCTTCTTCCGTCCAGCGTACGACGATGGTTCTACGGCTGAGCTCTACAGCGATGTTATGCACGAGCTTGATAGGTGTGGTTGGGAGATCGGTCTCCATGCAAACGAGGGTCGCTGCCTCGAAGCTGTAGCACGCGAGAAAGAGTTTCTCGAGAGAGTTGTTGGTGCTAGAATCGTTTCGATGAGGGTACACTACCTCGCAATCGATCCCAGCATCATACCGAGGTTGGAGGAGATCGGTATCCTCGTCGATTCATCGCTGTGCTTCTCGAAACATGGTCCGGATCCCCGAAGCGTAGGGGTGATGAGGTTCGGCAACGTTGTTGAGCTACCCATAACCGTGATGGATACCTACCTCTTCACGTACTGGCGCGTAGAGCCTAGCCGTGTCGTTGAGGTTGTTATCGACGTTCTTCGCAGTGCTTGGATGAGAGGTGCTGGAGTAGCTACGCTTCTCTGGCACTCGAACGCGGTAGAGATGGTTGGTGGTCGTGAGTACGTGAAGCTACTCGAAGAGTTGTGGCGATACGAATGGATTAGGTTCGTACGTGCTAGAGACGTGCTGGATCTACTCGAGGTGGTGGATCGAGGTGCTGGATAGGGTTAGGAGGATCCTCGTAGCATCGGCTAGCAGTCGTAAATCGATTGCTGTGGCTAGATCCATCGTAGAGGTGTTGAGGAAACCCGTGGTGGGAGTATTCCACGCACCTCATCCCCACAGATTCTCGAAGGTTTTCTCGAAGAGGATCGCTTTGAGTGGTATCGATAGGCGGAGCGATTCGTGGGCACGAATCGTTGCGAAGATAGCGAAGGATCTTGGGTGCAGCGTTGTTGTACCGATAGATTTCGTGGATTTCGAAACGTTTTCGCGTTGCGTAGACCTATTCGATTCCTTGGGAATAGTACTCGTATCCCCACCCTACCAGAAGCTCGTAGAGGTATCGAACAAAGCTCGTCTACCCCAGCTCCTGCAAGGAGTTGCCGATACCCCTAGGCAGGTAGTGGTTGAGAGCATCGATGATCTGGATCGCGTAAACTATCTAGAGCCTCCTCTCGTAGTCAAGGGTTTGGGAGATGCTTCGAACCCCAAGTATTTCTCGGACCGCTCTAACGCTTTGGAGGAAGCTCGAAGAAGGATTCCATGCATAGTGCAGGAGTACGTTGCTGGTATCGGTCGTGGTTACTACGCTGCCTGCATGGATGGTGAACCCCTTCTAGAGTTCACGCACGAGAGAATCGTTGAGTACGAACCTATCGGTGGTCCTAGCCTAGCCGCTCGAGGACCCGTTCTGGATCCGAAGCTCTTCGCATTGGGTAGGAAGATCGTTGCTAAGCTAAGGTGGTGCGGACCCATAATGGTGGAGACGAAGTACGTTGCTCACGAGGATCGGTACGTAGTTATCGAGGTGAATCCCAAGTTCTGGGGCAGCATCGATCTACCTACATCGCTGGGGTACTACTTTGCACCGATTCTCGTGGTAGCCTTCGTGGAGGGTATCGAGGTAGCTCGAAGAGTTGCGAAGAGTCTTCGCGTCCGTAGTGGATGCTATTCGTGGATACTGGACGGTCTTAGGTACCTAGTCAAGGATTGGAGAACGTGGTGTAGACTCGTAGGCTTGGGGAGCCGATGCTGTAAGGATCTCGATCTCGGCGACCCGGTTCGCTGCTTGGTGCAGATCTTCTACGCTTTGAAGAGGTTTAGACGAGAACGATGTTCGTGGCTTAGATACGTCGAGGATAGCTACCGCGAGACCTCTACGACACTTCAACGTCTACGCGTAGCGAGGCAAGGCGTTGGGTTCGTGCTGGATCTCGATGGTACGCTAATCGAGCTCGCCGTGGATTGGAGAAGGGTTCGGAGAGAAGTCGTGGAGCGGTTCGGTATGCCTCGAGGTTCTTCGTTGATGGGGTGGATGCTTCGGTTGAAGCGTAGAGATCCCAAGCTATTCGAAGAGGTTTCTAAGTTCGTAGAGAGATTCGAACTCGAAGCAGTTGAACGTTCTCGTCTCCTCGTCGAGCCTAGGATCTTTAGGAAGCTTCTCGAGCGTTGCGGTGGTAGGGTGTGTATAGCTACGAAGCAGAGCTCTATCGTTGCCGAGAGGGTTCTGCAACGGTTAGGCGTAGAGGGTCTCCCCATCGCTGCACGCGATCTCTACGAACCTTCGAAAGAGGTTCTGTACCGTGCATGCCTCGAGAAGCTCGGTACGGATCGAGCTATCGTTCTAGACGATGCTCTCGACGGTATCGTTGCTGCGCTTAGGCTAGGTC
>JAMOOB010000156.1 GCA_027066265.1 Desulfurococcales archaeon | reverse complement strand
GGCTACTATGAAGGCTGCCGAAGCCATGCTATTAGCGTTGGATGCAGACGTCGATACATCGCTCACGCTCTTGCTCAGACTATCGATGCTGCTCTTAATGCTAGCAATGTCTCGCTTAATGCTATCGATACTACTCTCTACACTACTAACCTTGCTCTTCAGTCCTTCGAGTTCGCTTACCTTACCCTTCAAGGTATCCACATCGCTCTTCAGTACCGGTAGTGTTGCTATCTTGTTCACAACATCGTCTAGCGCTGATCTGAGGTCTTCTAATGCTGCTTTCAGTGCTTCGATCTCTGATTTCACGACCTCCATCTTATCGTTGACGAGCTTGATACCGTGCCCGACCTCTGCTATGCGTAGTCTAAGCTTGTACTCTAGATCGCTAAGCTTAGACTCCATATCTTCAACGCTTGCATAGGATACCAGGATCGGTATCGATGCATCTAGCATCTTCTTCGTTGGCTCAATGAGTTCGGAAGGCTTCGTAGCTTCCGCAACGATCTTCGCATTCTCTTCAACAATGCTTAGTAGGTAGTCTACGTAGGTAGCGTAGTACGGTGTACCGAGCAGCTTCTGTGCACGGCTCTCAACCATGCTTGCATAGTCTTTCACGAGCTCCTTGACATCCTTCACTATGTCTGCTATGTAGCTAGATAGGTAGGTTCCAGGCTTTGGCTTGAATACGGTGCCCATGACTTCGATCCTCTCTACCAAGTCATCAACGTCCTTGCCCAGGATCTTGCCCATAGCCTTGATCACGGGTACTAGTGTCTTCAAAGCATCTATATCCTCCTCGTATGGACCTACCAGCGCACTCCATGCAATGCTTCTGAAGGTGCCCCACCTGAAGAATACGTATCCATCGGCTTCAGCAGCCGTTGCATTGCCTATCGATTGCAGCACATCTTCGTAAGGCACACTCCAAGCCTGTACTCCTATCAATACCTTGACTTCTGGATTGAGTTCGTTCCTCATCTTAACTACGTAGCGAGCTACCGTACCTACCCATGAAGGCGTCTTACCGAACGATACGTGGTATGCCATAGGTATAGGCCAGTAGCCTAGCTTTATGAAGTCCTCGATATGCTGTCCGTAGTGTGTCCACTGCCATGCTTGCCCTGGTATCTTTGCACATATTCGTTCGTGGGTTACGAGATCGGTTCTACATAGCTCAATGTAGTCGGTTGCTTCTTCTGGGAACACCGCAGCGCTAAGTATTACGTGTCTACCAGTAGATTCGACGGCTTCCTTGACTTTCTTCGTTATGTTTATCACTGCTTGTCTTCTCAAGTCGTACCATTTAACCACGTCCGGATCCTTCTTCTCGTAGTATAGCTTGAAGATTAGGTCTGGTTGTGGTTTGATGCTTTCGTTAGGCATTCCGTAGTACGTGATGATGACGTACCTCTCAACCTTCGATAGGTTGATACCGAGCCTAGCAGCTAAGGCATAGTCCTTGGGTCCGAAGCTGTATCCAACCCAGCTCCATCTTATGTAGTCTAGATGGATACCGTCAACACCCTCCTTCTCGACCAGCTCCTTTGCTAGATCGGCAATGTATTGCTGATACGTTGTGTTGAATAGCCATACCCTTCCATAGACAGGGTAGTGTGGTTTGAAGTACGTAGCGTTGAACCACTTTCCACAATGCCATATTGGATCCCACTGACCCCAGCTAGTCTTATCGTAGTGTACGACGATCCATGCATGCACTCTTATACCGTACTTGTGGCATACCTCTACGAACATCTTGAGGACGTCGGTTAGGTTGTATGGTTCGAGTGCGTACTTTCCTTCGCAGTAGGTGTAGGTTCCGTACTTCTTAGCAACTTCGCTAGGCCATATCAGTACACCTCTAGTACCTTTCACTAGTAGGAAGACGTCTGTCACTCCGTAGCTCTTCAATTCTCTCGCTAGATACTCCATAGCGTCTCTCAGCGTCTCAATCTTCTTCTCCTTATCGACGTTGGTAGTACCGTACCTTAGCTTCAGCAATTCTTCGTATAGTATTCTAATCGTTGTAGGCCACATCCAGGTACCTACGATGGGTTTGAACTCAACTATGTAGCCAGCTGCGTAGTAGATAGCGTTCCATAGCATTCTCAGGTTGTAGATCGTTGGAATCTTCGAAGTCTCGAGTTCACCGCTTGTTAGTTCTGGGTGTGGTCCGAAGAGTATGATTCTACCCTTGCCGTACACAGCGTCAACAATCGCGAAGCCGTCCTTCATAGTGTTCGCTACTTGGCTAAGCGATAGTCCACTACCTGGATTGAAAGCTCCCTGCGTAGTATCGGGTCCGATGTACTTAGCTACAACTCTTGGCGGTGGTACATCGATTCCTAGGACCGTGTTCTTACCTAGATCGTAGTACGTTAGTACGGGACCATTCCAGTATATCATCGTTATGGTATCGCTGAATCCAAGAACTACGGGATCCTTGGGATCGACGATCTCTACGAATATCCTACCAGTTCCAAGAGCCCACGTTGGCCAGTTCTTCAGCGTTGCATCTACGAGTTGGAACCACGATGTTGGTTCGTTGTAGCCCTTTATCGGTGCATAAGCACCAGCACAGATACCTACCATTCCACCTCCTTCGTGGAGGAACCTAGCTACGATCTTGGCACCTCCAGGACCTAGATGTCTAGCTATTGCTGTTCCGCTACCAGGTGGTAGAATCAACACATCGTACTTACCCTTCAGTAGATCGGTTATCGTATCGTTGGTTATCAACGTGAACTTGAACTCTAGCTTGGGTAGACCGTAGCTAACGAGAGTCGTATCCTTGACGTAGTCTGCATAGTTCAGAACAGCTATCTTCAAGGGTTTGAGCTCCAGCGCCATCGTGAAGGGAGTTCTTGGAACTTTGTAGATCTTTATCGCTCCACCGCTCTCGTTCGCAAGCTCGATGAGTTCCGGAGCTAGCTTACCTACGATCAGAATGCTTCCAGCCGGAATGCTTATTCCGCCAACCTTCGTATCGTTGAGTACCAGGTAGAACTGAGCATACCCTTCGTACACGAGCTTGTTTACCGTAGCTAGGAACTCTACAGTAACGTTGCCTACCTTCGGATCGCTTGGTACCGACGTTGGTAGTACTGCTACGAAGATCCCTTTAGCAACGCTTTCACTCGCTACGTAAGGAGTTGCTGCGCCTACGATGGATAATGCGATTGTTAGTAGTAGTATTGAGGCGAGAATCCGTCCTTTCATACCCACGCACCGAGGTACCATCGTTTTGTATAGATATAAGCCTAGCAATCCTTCTCGTACGTATCGCTATTCGGACTAGCGATACAAAAGCTATTTCCCTACGCCTAGCCATCTATGAGGGGTTCGACATGCACCGCATTCTAAACGTTAAACGTGTCTACACGCCTCTCACGATCGTAGATAGTGCTTCTATAGTGATCGAGAACGGCATCGTTAAGAAGATCGTTCGTGGTTGGATCGAGAACGGAGAGAACCTCAAGGATTTTATAGCGGTGCCAGGATTCGTCGATACCCATATCCATGGGTGCTACGGCTACGATGCGAGCAACGCTAAGCTAGACGATCTGGTAGGCATGAGTAAGAACCTCGTTCGACACGGTGTTACGAGCTTCCTTCCAACAACCGTAACTCTCCCCCTACAGAAGATCTTTGAAGCAATCGACGCAGTACGCAAAGCTCGAGAGATGCAGCTTCGCAACGATTTCGTTGGTGCACGCATACTAGGCATAAACCTGGAGGGACCCTTCATCAATGTAGAGATGAAGGGTGCGCAGAACCCTGAATACATAAGGATTCCGAAGCTAGACGAGTTCAAGAGCATTGTTGATAGAGCACGCGACGTAGTTAAGGTAGTTACCGTAGCTCCCGAGCTAGGCGAAGGTCTCGAAATCGTTTCCTACGCAAGATCTATGGGTATACACGTATCTCTAGGTCATAGTGCAGCTGGATACGACGAAGCGCTGAAGGCTATCGAACGTGGATTGGATAGAGCGACACACCTATTCAATGCAATGAAGAGATTCCATCACCGAGAACCAGGAGCAGTTCTAGCACTTCTTCAATCACCCTCGGTGTACCTCGAGATCATCGCCGACTTCATACATCTCCATCCAGCAGTCGTGAAGATGATCATCGAATACGCTGGATGGAGGAGAACTGTACTTATCACGGACGCGATCAGCGCTACGGGTCTACCCGATGGCGAGTACGAGCTAGGAGGTTTGAAGGTTATCGTGAGGAATGGTATTGCGAGACTCGTCGACGGAACGTTAGCGGGCAGTACGCTCACCATGGATCGCGCTATCAGGAACGTCGTTTCTCTAGGTATCGAGCTCTGGAAAGCTATCGCTATGGCTAGCTACGTACCAGCACGCTCGATAGATGAATACCGTCTAGGATGCTTAGAACCGGGCTGCGTTGCAGACATAGTTCTCCTCGACGAGGATCTAAACGTCGTGAAGACTATCGTGGGAGGCGTAGATGCATACGAAAAACCTTGATCTATGTAACAGCTTTTCTTAGGTACTTCGGCGAATCTATTGGACATCCGCGTAGTACGCCTAGGCGGTACGCAACGAGTTGTAGTGGTACCACTGTTGCTATCGGCGCTAGATGCCTTTCGCACGCCGGAACCTCTATAACGATTCCCGGAACTTCGCGTAGTGCAGGATCTCCGTAGAACCCTATCGTTACCACCGTAGCTCCTTTCTCAGCACTTGAAGCGATCAGTGGATAGGTAGCTTTCGCTGCTACGCTCTCTACAGGAATTATGAAGATAGTGAAGAATCCGGGTTCAACGAGGACTACCGGACCATGAAGGAACTCGCCGGCTTCCATGCCTTCTGCATGCATGTACGCCGTCTCCTTAAGCTTGAGCGCTCCCTCCATAGCTATCGGGTACGTGATTCCTCTCGAGATCACGTAGCCACTCCTACACTTAGCAATTGCTTGAGCGGCTTCCGAAGCCTTGGAATCTATGCTGGGTATCGCCTCGATCAACGTATCGGCAAAGCTACGAAGCTTCTCTACCTTCTCTACGAATTCGCTTCCGGAGATCTTACCAAGGTCTTGAGCGCATCGAAGTGCGAGCATGTATAGCAACGCTAGAGTCGAGGTAAAGGTCTTGGTAGCCGGTACAGCAAGCTCGGGTCCCGCTGCTATCGGTAGGTATAGGTTCGAGAACTGTGCGAGTCTAGACCCTATGTAGTTGGTTATGCCTAGAATCGTAGCTCCTCGTAGCTTCGCTTCGTAGACCGATCTAAGAACATCGCCCGTCTCACCTGATTGCGATATCGCTATCACTACGGTTCCGGGACCAACGTTCTCAACGTAGTATAGCGGGAATTCGGCAGCGCTAACAACGATGGGGCTGAGATTTGCTAGTTCAGCGAAGTAATAGCTAGCTACGAATCCTGCATGAAGACTCGTACCGTCGGCAATAATGAATACGTTCCTAGCCGTCGTTAGCAATCGTGCAGCCAATGCAAGGTATTTCTTCTGAATCGTGCTAATTGTTCGCAGCAACGCGTAGGGAACTTCGTATATCTCGCGCAGCATGTGATGCGGATAACCATCCTTGTCAGCAAGATCCGGAGGTACATCGAGGCTCTTCATATCTTTCTTGATGCTCTTCCCCGTACCTGCATCGAGAACATCGAATCCCGTAGTCGTTAGCACTGCCATTTCTCCTCCATCGATCTGTACATACTTCTTACATAGATCTACGAGGCTGCTCTTGGTTGAGGAAAGCACTATCAGATCCTCGCCAAGGCATAGATAGAGTGGTTGTTTCGAGGTGTACCCAACGATTATCTCCTTCCTTGCATCTAGTACTGCGAATGAGTAGAAGCCCTTCAAAACCTTTACAACATTCCTAACGGCTTCGATCAACGAACCTCTACTCCTAAGCTCGTCCTCGAGCATGTGTGCAACTATTTCGAAATCACATCGCGAAACCACGTTGTGACCACGATAAGCTACGTCGTCTCGAAGCTCTTCGTAGTTCTCTACAGCTCCATCTCCCACTATCGCAAGCATACCACTGCAATCCGTTAACGGATGCGCATTATCTACGTGTGGCCTACCATGGGTAGCAAAACGTGTTTGACCTACACCTATGTATCCCGGTAGATCGTCGAGGTTGAGCTTTGCATGTACTTCCTTTACCGATCCCCTATCCTTCTTAATGAATAGCTTACCTTCGAAAGCCGTAGCAATGCCAGCGCAATCCGATCCTCGGAACAGCATCTTTTCGAGAGCACTACGTATTATTGGTGCAACGTTTTTCTTAGAAATCGATACCGCTGCGAATATTCCACCCAAGTCACGACCCCGAGAAACAACGTTACCTTCGTAAATAAGGTTGGTGTCTCGAAACGTTTAGAGGAGCTTTATCCTTGGACCGAATCTCTTGAATAGCTCCTCGTTATGTTTGGCGGCTTCGGGTAGATGACTGCTTATCCATACGGCTGGCATGACTCCTTGTTCCAGCATTACCTTCGTAGCTACGATAACCATGCTATGTACTATGAATGCGTTGGTGATGGTTGATAGTGGAGCTACCTTTATACCCTTCCCAACCTCGACCACGGCATCGCCTCGCGGAACCTTGTTGTCTATTGCAAGATCTACAACTTCGAACAGCCTCTTACCGTACCTATTCCTCGGCTCCAAGCTCGCCGAGTAGCTGATGGACGTTATACCTATGGTGAAGGCGCCGAGCTCTTTGGCTACTATGGCTGCCTCCACGGGGAAGGTATTAACTCCCGACGTCGATACCACGATCACGACATCTCCGGGCTCGACACCAGCACTCTTGAGCAGTACCTTAGCGTAGCCCTCGACGTGCTCCATCATAGTAGATTTCTTAGCTCCGTGAGCTACAGTGATATCGGTGTCTATTATCGGATTCACGTTCGCTAATCCACCCGCTCTATAGAACATCTCTTCTGCAACTATCGCTGAATGACCTGCGCCGATAACATGAACTACGCGGTTCTCCATTGCTGCTCGAGCGATCTCTCGACCTCCACGTTCGATCTTATCCCATTCCTCCTCCAACACTCTCCTAATAGCATCGATCACTGTTTTGGAGTAGAGCTCGACTAGCTCCTTCATCAAAGCACACCTCGAGGAGAATCATGCTAGAGGAAGCTTCACTACTGTTCCGCTCTGTGCAGATCTATAGATCGCTTCAACTATCTCCTGTACTCGCAACCCATCTACTTCGTTTGGCTCGGGCTTCCATCCATTCTCAACACTATCTAGAAACGCTCTAAGCTCGTTGATCCAGAGATGTTCAACGGGTTTGTTGAACTCTCCCTCAGCGATTACCGATCCATCGTTTCTAGAGACTCGGTAGAGCCCTACTAGGTAGTCCTCGACCGTCACTCTACCGTTCTTAGCTTGAACGCCCCACTTCCTCCATCGATGACCACCGCTCCAGGATTGTACGAGCTGCGAAACGGCGCCGTTTTCATGTATGAGTGTTACCGCTGCGTTGTCCTCGATATCGATACCGCTCTGGATGGTCCACGTCCTAGCTATTACCTCGCGTACTTCGCCGGCATACCATCTGAAGATGTAGAGTACGTGAACCGTGTGCTCGTTTATCATTCCTCCACTGATCTCCTTCTTACCGACCCAAGGCATTGGAGGTATCTTTCCTAGAGCTACGTGCCACTGGAACAGTACTTCGCCTAGTTCGCGATCTAGGTAGTTCTTGACCATCTGGTACAGTTCGTGGAACCTAAGGCTGAAGGCTATCATGAGCCTGTTTCCGGCGTGAGCAGCGATCTCTTTGGCTTCCTCTAGGTTCCTAGCCATGGGTTTCTCGAGTAGTACGTAGAGACCCCTCCTCAACGCTTTAATCGCATGCTCGCGGTGTAGATGCGGTGGTGTTGCTACTATGACTGCGTCGAGGGATTCCTTATCGAGCATCTCATCGTAGTCCTTGTACAGCTTCTCTACTCCTAACGAACGCGCTTTCTCTAGCGCTTGATCGGCTACATCGCATACTGCAACCACTTGAGCTCTGGAAGCGAACTCTTTCTTTAGCAACTCGAGGAGTGTACCTCCCATGAATCCTACTCCAACGATCCCGAGCTTAACGACCATGATCTCACCCGAAGATCTTTCTAAGAGATGTGTAGGTATCTTCGGCAGCCTTGAACGGGTCTCCACGGTATGGAGGTACCTCGGCAACTACGTAGCCATCGTATCCGATCGCGCGTAGTCTCCGTGCTACTGCATGCCAGTTAACATCTCCAGTCAACGGGATTCCGAACTTTAGCTCAGCAACGCTGAAGTCCTTGACGTGTATCTGCGCAATCAGTTCGCGTCCAAGAACATCGATCCAGTGCTCCGGTATGGAGTGCGGAAGAGTGTTGCCTACGTCTAGGTATGCCTTGACGTTCTCTCTACCAACCTCGGTAACCAGCTTGTAGAAATCGTACGGTGCTCCGAATACACGATTCCATACGTTCTCGACGCCTATTACGATACCGTAGTCCTTAGCGATATCGCTCGCCTTCCGTAGGAACTCGATAGCTCTACGGTAATGCTCTTCGTAGCTGAGATCCGAGATAGCGCTTCCGGGAACCACGAGTATGGTACGAGCACCTAGAATCGATGCAGCTATGCATTCGAGCTCTACTACTTTCAGCGCCTTGTCGAGGTTGTTAACATCGATAGGGTTGAACCTCCAGAACAATCCCGTGGCAATGCTAGGAACTTCGAGATTGTAAGAAGCTACGAGGTCCTTCACCTTGCTCCAACGTTCTTTGAACGCCGATCTATCTAGCTCAATATCTTCCAGAGCTATCGCTAGCTCGATTCCTTGATACCCTATCTCCTTAGTCTTGACAACGATCTTCTCTAGCTCGAGCCCTTTGGGATAGCTCCATACGTTGATCCCGATCTTCATAGATCAAGCCCGAGACAAAGATCATAGCCACACCTATTAGATCCTTTCGTTGCAACGCCTCTACCGCTTACTTAGAACGATCTCCACGATCTTGATCTTCAACTCTTCGAGATAGGATGGATCTACCACGGATACGAGGCTTTCGTACGTCTCACCGTAGCCGGGGTACGGTACGTAGCCTACGTAACCGTTTGCGTAGCCCACGACCGTAGCGTAGAGGTCTCTCTGTATAGCGTTATTCTTGAGCTCTAGCTGGTACTCAACGAAGAGTTCTCCGGGAAAGAGTAGCGCTGAGAATCTACCTATCCTCAAAACACCGAGTCTAAGCTCTACGCTCTTCCCAATCCTTCGAAATCTCTCTAGCGCGATCTTAGCACCGAAGTACTTGCTCTTAGCTTTCTGGACCTCTGCATGCGGAGCATTGCTTTCGAGAAGCTTCCTGTATTCGTTCTCGTACTCGTGTACCTTCCTAGCAAGCTCGTCTAGATCAACTTCCTTCACCGGTACATTCATCGAGTACCATTCGAGATCTAGCTCGTCTCCCTCGAGTTCGATAGCTGTTGCACTATCGAGAGCCTTTACGAAGCTATCCACGACAATTGCACTCATTCGTTCTAGTTCTTCAACACCGTGACCTCGCCTAGTATACCTCGTACTAACGTTGCCAGCCGCACCGTTGGTGATCATCACTACCGATCCTAGGATCTCCTCTAGTTCGCGTGAACACCAACCATGTAGATCTCCAGAGTAGAGCGTGTTGCTAGGTCCCAACACTGTTGGATGGCAAGCAAAGTTAGCTAGACATGCACGGATCCTTCCACTGGATGCAAGGATTATGTAGAGCATCTCTGGATCGAACTGCTTAGATGGATCTATCCTATTGCTAGCAACCCCAAAGATCTCTGCACGATGAAGCTCAGCCCGGCACGACTCCATAGATTCGAAAGCTGCTACTGCACAGTTCACGACTTTCCTCACGAGTTCGCTACGAAACTTCCTAACAATTGCCTGCTCATCACGGTTCAGAGGCTTCGTACTCCATTCACCGAGACTTACCTCGGGACCGGAATGCGTATGCGTAGCCATCAGAACAACGTTGCGTTCATCTACGCCCAGAGCCCTACTCAACGCAATGCGTAGCTCTCGATCTAGATCGCTATCCACTCTAACGATGTCCATGAGTACTAGAAGAACCTCTGAGCCATCGTTCGCTAGAGCAATGCATCTAGCACGTAGATCGTCTAGGAATCCCGATGCGTATCCTTCTCTATCGAGGTAGCCAGCCATAGGCATTCCTAGAGGTGGTGCTAAGCTTACGCTTGCAGAACCACAGTACAGCGTCAAAATGCCCTCAGATAGAGGGTTCCTCGAAGCTTATAGCCTTTGCTAGATGAGACGTATTAATCTCGAACCATGTTTCGGTAACGTGGTGACAACGTTGTCGAGACTCTTTCTATCGATACCAACGCCCCAAGACATCGAAAACCTTGCTGCATCTGCATCGCGTAGAGGTTTCAAAGTTGAGGAGGTTGGTCGTAGCCAGGAGGGGCGCCCTATCTATGCAATGAGAGTCGGTAGCGGCGATGTTCGCATCCTTATCGTGGCTGGTCAACACGGTAGCGAACCAGCTCCGATAGTTGCGGCAATGAACTTCGTTAGGATGGTTATGGAGAACGAGATCCGGATCGAAGGCATGGAGCTCGCCGTGATACCGTGTGCGAACCCCGATGGCTTGTCGAGGCTGGGTCCATGCCTTGAACGATGCGGTGCACCTAGCTGGAAATGCGATTGCGCAGAGGCAAGGCTTACGGCTAGTCTACGTGACATGAACCGCGATTGGCTCGAGCTTCGGCTTCCCGAAACCCAAGCCATCCACAGCTTCATTCATAGATTCGATCCACACATCGTTCTAGACCTACACGAGTTCTATGCACGTAGAGGTTCGCCTCCTAGATGGGCTCACGAAACGGAGGGATTCGATGCGTACGTAACCGATGCTCCGTACATCGGAACCTCTCCCGAAGTACAGGCACTATCTATGGTCCTAGCCTCGATCATCCGCAACGCTATCGAGAAAGCAACGGGTTTGGTAGTGAAGATCCTTCGCCCCGGTAACGGCATTGCAGCGATCCCACCCATCTACCTCGGTAGCCACGTACCCCTCGAAGGTCGCGCCAAAGTACTGGTCGAGACGTGGGGCGTTGGGCTAGGTACGTACCTCATATACGAACGTATTCTAGCGCATCTCGAAGCTATTCGGAGAACCATAGAGTTCGTCTCGAAGAACGTAGACTTCGTAAAGATCGTTGAGAGACTCGATCGTAGATACGACGAGATAGTTGGTCTGGAAGGACCTAGGAAATACGTAGTTAAGGGACCCGATGCAGTGCGTGCACACGAGCATCTATCTAGGCACGGTATCGATGCTAAGCTCGTAGAGGATAGCGTTGTGATCGAAATGCCTCAGAGATTCTCTAGGATTGCAAGGATTCTACTCGACGATAGCTACTACCTCGTCAAGCTGTTCGCTGAACGAAGTGTTAGAACAACTATAGATTCGTGGCTCAACGTATCGATACATCGAATCTATTAAACTCCTTCGACAGACCTTGCACTGGGTGCTTCATATGATGGGGATCGTTGAAGGATTCTACGGACCTATGTGGGATTGGATCGATAGGATTACTATGGTCGAATTCATGGGTAGGATAGAGCTAGATACCTACATCTACGGTCCTAAGTGGGATCCGTATCACCGTCAATGGTGGCGATCACCGTACCCGCAGAACTTCGTGGAAAGCTTCTCGATGTTCGTAGACGCTGCCAAGCGCTACGGTGTCGAGGTATGTTTCGCACTGAGTCCAGGGCTAGATATAGACTACTCATCTCCTCACGACATAGCTCTACTCGTTAGAAAGTTCGAGTACTTCATGGAGCTCGGCATCGAATGCATAGCTCTATTCCTAGACGACATACCACCCGTATTGAGAGGGAAAGGTTTTCGAAGTCTAGCAGAAGCTCAGGCAGCTCTAGTGAACCACGTCTATAGGGAGCTAAGGCCTAGGACCATGGTCTTCTGCCCCACGTTCTACTACGATGTCGTCGAGGACTACATGAAGCAAATAGGTTCGCTACTCGATCCAGAGATCCACATAATGTGGACCGGTCCAAGAGTCTGCTCTCATAGAATAGATTGCAGCGATCTGGAGCGAATCACCAAC
>JAMOOB010000155.1 GCA_027066265.1 Desulfurococcales archaeon | reverse complement strand
TCAGCGTAAGGTTCCTACTAAACGTGTAGAGAACGCGCGTAGCGAAGTGGAAGGGTCGTTGCTCCGACGAGGAAGCGACCCTCGCACCCGATACGACGAGCCTCGGGATCTCGATCCGTATCTCCGTTACTGGAAGGATCAGCCTCACCAACCCTCTCCGCTCCATCTTCTTCAGCTCCTCGTAGAGCTCCTCGGGCTTCACCCCCAGCTTCGCAGCGACGAGACCTATCGTCGGAGTCCTACCGCTCCTAACCAGCTCACGGTACGCGCGAAGCACTTCATCGAAGTCTATCACCAGGCTCATCGAGTCACCCGATCAACGGTAGAGCAGAGCGTAGATATAAACTGGTCTACCAAGCAACGCAACGCTCCTGAAACGAGCACTTTATTTCCGTCGAACCGTTGCCGAGGAATCGGGTCAGAGGATGGGTAGACCAATCACGCACTTCGCGGTAACTCCCGAACACCTCGAGAAGTGTCCTAGCGGTAGGATAGAGTACGCATCGGGGCAACTCGTGTGTACGGAGACAGGAGAAGTATTGGAAGAGCATCCGCTTGCGCTGGTATGGGAAATGAATCTGGAGAACGTGTTCCGCGGAGGTCATCAGCAACTGAAGACGATGTTCAAGGAGCTGGGCAAGAGCCTTTCCAAGGTCATTGAGGCGATCGAGCTCTACAGGCAAGGCTTGCCGATCGAGGAGATAATGAGGAGGACGGGGATCAGGAGCTACAAGTTGCTGTACATGATTCTTCGATCGACTGGTGCCGGACCTTCTCGACGTAGATCCACGTTGCATCGAAGCCTTACGTTGGGCGAAGCGTTGCTGATCCTCGCCGACTACCTACGGCACCCCGAAGAGGGTCTAGTTCCCATCGGTAGACGCTACGGAAGATCTCCATCCTCGACGTACCTAGCGATAGTCAAAGCCATGAAGGCGTTGCTCGGCGAAGAGCTCGGAAAGAAGTTCGGCGACGCCATCTATAAGCGTATCCTAGACGTTCTCCGGGGATCGATTAGCATAGATAGGCTCGCCGAGATCGTTGGATCCAGGAAGCTCGCGCTCGAGCTGGTTGCCCAAGCGGTAGAGGAGCTCAGGAACGTTGTTCCGGATCTAGAGGGGTTCGTTCCGAGCGATGTGCTTGTAGCGTACTACGCAACGAAGAAGCCGTTGCTCTATCGAAAGTGTCTCGATATCGTGAAGAAGCTAGCAACGCGCTTCTCGCCAAAGACGATCCGCGTGCTCCTCGACGTGGTTCGAGGAGCGATCACAGCGTGGGACGCTTCTAGGATCCTGAACATAGCTCCATCGAACATACACAGGCGCCTAAAGACACTAAGAGAAATGTTGCAGAGCATCCCCGAAAGCGAAAGAGGTGAAGCACTCAATATCCTCCGTATCCTCGTTACGCGCCTAATCGAGGGTAAACCGATCGAGATCCCCGAGATCCCTACGCCTACGATCAGCGTAGGAACCGAAGCCGTAGCCAAGAAGAGCATCGAGAAGAAAGCAGGTAAAGAGAGCGGTGGTCGCGTCGAGACAGTAACCACAGCTGTGGAGAAGAGCAGATCCACCTCGAAGACCGAGCACCGCGCTACCAAAGTAGCGATCCCGAACGAGGTGAGGAAACTCATCGAGTACGCGGTTGCGCACCGTAGACTGGATAGAGCCTACGCTCACGCGATCGTAGAGACGTTGTCGAGGGGAGGGAGAGGAGTGCTGAGGAAGGTAGAGAGGTTGCTGAGATCCGCTGTATACAGAGGAAAAGCTGAGCCGCAGACAGCCATAGAGATCTACAGAGCCGTTGAACGGATCCTGAAGGAGCGCGGACATACATGAAAGAGTTTATATTCGGTGACTCCTCGTCGTAGCGTCGGTGGGTAGGATGGGTGTTTACGCAGAGATAGAGCGCATCAAGAGGAAGATACTGGCTCGTGGCAACCGCGTGTACCACACCATGTGGAGGGAGACCGGCGCCGTTTCACATATAACATAAACTTATAGAATTCTATATGATTTTCTTGGCTACGATTCTTTCACTATGATGACCTTGACTCTCTGTCCGTGGAACTGCTTCAGCTTTTCTTGGTATTCCTTGGGTGGGTAGATGAGGTACTTAGCGCCTGACTTGACTATGGTTGCTTCGAATACGTAGACTAGGCTCATGTAGTTCACCAATCTTTATAAATCTGTACACCAGGTATATAATCCTTGGCGAACCCCGATGAGGGGGAGGGCACCCGTTGTGCGGGTGCTCCCCGAGGGGAGATACTCGATAACGCTAAAAGCCAAGGTTATTCTGGTTGGTGGTAATCTAAATGATCTGCTATGGGATATGTTTGTGTATCGCTACGTGCTCCAAAAAGTTGTGGATGCTCTTTGGGAGTTAGACAAGCTACCTACTCTAAATCAATGTCATCAGATGTTCTACAAGACGTTGAGAGAGTGCTATGGTTTTAGGGCACACGTAGCGAAGCAACTGTATAGGTACGCTCTAGCACTAGTCAAAGCAACAAAGAGTAACGGTGGTTCCAAACCCATTATCAAGAAGATGAGTGTTAGGCTAGACAGATATGATGCTAGAATCGATCTAGAGAACATGGTTGTGGAGATCGTGATCAGGGAGAAGCGCTATAGGCTGAGGATTCTACACGATCCTAATTACGTTAAGAAGTTCTTGGGTAGGAAATGGTATGAAATCGTTGTTAAGTACGAAAGAGGATCTCTATGGATATCGATACCCTTCGAATTCGATTACCGTCCGTATAGATCTAGGAATGCTATCGCTATCGATATCAACCTTAGGCAGTTGACACTCTACGACGGTAGGAAGGTTAGGAGGGTTAGTACAAGGTTCATCGAGGCACTATCGCTTAAGGCATACGCTGAAGAGCTTCAGAGGAAGTATCCTAAGCGATGGAGGTACAACCTAAGGATCCTCAACAGGATTAGGGCACTTCATAGAAGGAGTAGGAACATCGTTGTGGATTGGTGTAGGAAGTTCGCTAAGTACGTAGTACTGAAAGCTTTGAGAAGCAGATCCGCTGTAGCTCTGGAGAACCTTGAGAGGTTATGGCAAGCGAGATCTCAAAGCGGTTCGAAGCTAGCGTGGAAGCTATCTCGCTTTGCCTACAGGAAGCTTCAGCTAGCTATAATCACCAAGGCTATAGAGTACAACGTTCCGATAATCTTCGTAGATCCGAGGAACACATCGAAGACATGTCCAAGGTGCGACTCCGAGCTACGTTACTGGCACAGACTAGGAATATGCCCTGTATGTGGATACAAACGGGATAGGGATACCATCGGAGCCATCAACATCTATCAACGCGCCTTGAAGGGGATGCGGGGAGCCCATGGGTGCTCCCCGAGCGCTCCCGCGATGAACGATGAAACCCGAGGAAGCGGGAGAACCAGGGTGAGCCGATGACCAATCATATAAAATCATATAAGTTTATATAAAGAGGCGAACCCGGCGGAATCACGTACGAGGTGCTGGCATACAATGGAAGGGTTCTCCCGTACTACACCGTTTCGAGCACGTTCGGTACGCATCCACATGTACTGTTCGAGATACCTCCGAACGTCGACAAGGTGATTAGAGTCGTTTACGATAGGAGTAGTAGAGGCGCTAAGAATGATCTACTGGTACAGCTCTGTAGAGTCGTACCTCGTGGAGACGGTGAGGTCGCTCTCGAACCGATAAAGATCGTGCACGAAGAAACGTATCCACCGAGCTACGTCATGAACCTCGAAGACGTTCAGAGAATCGCTAGAGCAGTATCCAGAGCCGTAGAGCTAGCTGAACACCTAGGATCGTCGCTCTCCCTCGAGACGTAGAACTCATCGCTTCCTTGCTCTTCGCAACACAGTTTTTGTATCGTTCTTCTCTACGTGGCTGAACTCGAATAAGCTCTCTATCCATAGCTGGGTACTGGGCTTGGCAGTGATCGATTCGGTTTTCGAAGCAGTTGACGTGGTTAAGGAGCTTCTACGCAGAGAGTTCGGTAACGATATCGCTTTCGAGATCGGTGAGACGAACTTTGGTAGACACATGGTTGTCGCGGCTTATCGAGGTAGCAAGCTGTTGAAGAAGGTGTACGTGGTCTACGAACGCGAACCGTTCCACAAGTTCTGCGACTACTTTCCGGAGTACTGTAGGGAGATCGGCAAACACGTGGAGGCACTAACAATGAACTGGGAGATCGTGTGGAGAGCGCTGGAGATAGGCGTCTCCGAAGTGATCTACGTTCTTCGAGACGGAAGGATCTACTCCGTAGAACCAAAGAAGTTCCTGGAGCTCAACCTATGTCGATACCCGAAGCACGAGAGCATCACCAAGATATGCCACGTACCGCTGAACGAAGCTAGGCTGGTAACGCTTCTGGTGCCCACAGCTGTGGATACGATCACCCCCAGAACCATGGATGACATCACAAGAACGTCCCTGGGAAGAAAGACGATTGCGGTATTCACGAAGTGGCTCCTAGAGCACCCAAAGCCGATCAACGACGTTATCGAAGCGTACAGAATCATCGTAGAGAGGTTCGATAGAGAAACAAAGATGTGTATACAGAGCGAAGAGGGGTGCGAACCACTATACCCACCAGCCTACCGCCTAGCCGAGCTCGCCTTCGTAGCATACCTACGCAAAAGAGAAATGGCTAAGCCGCAACGATCTTCATGTGCTCGTACAGATCCTCGTAGAACCTCGCCCTGAGCCACATCATTGCAACTTCCCTAAGCACGATTTTCCTCTGCTTCACAGCCATCATGGCTCTGCACCGAACAGTTTCTTGCTACGGTGATACTCTATAAATAGCGAGACCCTAGAGGAAAAACATAGAAAAACTTTTATAGTTTCGGAGGTAGAAAGAGTGTTGGGGGTCGTGTATGAGTGAAAGATTCTGGCGTGCGTGTGTTCGCATAGTGGAGAACATCAGATTGATAGCACCATTCATCAAGAACAGGAGGGAACTCTATAAGATTGCGAAGGATCTGGCAGAGCTCTATGCCAAGCGCTATGGTGGTTCCGCCGAAGCATGTATGGAATATCTACGTTCCCACGGCTATGTGCCACCACCGCCGCCAAAGAAGCTCGTCTGGGACGGTCGAACATTGAAATGGGTTGAAACGTATGACGAATAAGTATGTATTCTTGGAGCCCTCATCTCGATAAGATCGTGGATAGATGCCCTCCCTAACCACAGCAACGCACCTCACGACCCCAAAACATTTTTATACTTTTACCAACAAATACTATACTCGGGGGAACCTCATGCGTACTCCAACCCAATCCCAATCCTCACTCAATCCGTCTCCATTCACGGATTTTGAATGTAAAAACATCTACTTCGATTATTCTCGAGGAGAAGCTATTTGTATAGATACCGGAGAAGTTCTAATGGATCACTTGCCAGCATCGTTTCTGGGAGTTGAGGAAGTTAGTCCAGCCAAAGAAGAAGCTCGACGAAGACGGTACCAGGAACGTATCAATAGGATAGAGCGAAGATCGAAGAACCGTAAAAACTATGCCAGGATTCAGCAACTGCTCAAAGACTATCGCAATGATTCAGATCGGATACCGATGCCTATATTCGTAGAAATGGTTGCTTCGGAGCTCGAGAAGGCTATTAGTAACGGTGATCCAACGCCAACTTATACCGTGGCATCTGCACTAGGGTGTTCGACGACGTTTGTGAGAAAGGTGATGAGGAGAAAGCTGGGGATGTTATTCACGAAAAAGGAACTTGAGCTTCTGTGGAAGGTGCTGAGAAACGAACTGACTACGTGTCAAGTTGCCAACTTGCTGAACGTGAGTTACAAAACAGTATACATCTGGAAACGCTGGCTAGAGAACAAAATCATTGAAGTACTCCGCCAAGAGTTCAGTAGCCATGCCGAAACAATACTGAAGGTGCTGAGAAATGAGTATACACAATACGATCTAGCAAGGATAGCGGGGATATCGACGTCAACAGCGTGTCGCTGGATCAGGAAAGCGAAGAAGTTGCTCAAAGAACAAGGTCTTTACCCAGACGAGTAAAGCTTTTATACCTCTATGCGAATACTATACTCGGGGGAAGATCCCATGCCCGGGATTGATCTAAAAATCGATCTCAAAACTCTTCGCTCGATCCTAGTCAAGACCTACTTCACATCTCGTTCGTCAATACTCATTTTGGGAGCTCCCGGGCTAGGAAAATCCTCTACTGTTTTACAAGTTGCCGAAATAATTGCCGATTTACTCAATCGCAAACTTGTTGTGTATGATGATTCTCTGGAGATCGATCCTGCTAGGGACTTCGTCTTTGTCGATATTAGGTTGACGGAGGTGGAAGCAAGTGATCTCATTGGTGTGCCGAGAACTCGAGATGGATACGTTGCCTATATGCCACTCAAATGGGCAAAGGTAATGGCAACTACTCCCGGTATCATATTCTTGGACGAAATAACCAACGTACAGGACGATACGGTACTGGCTGCGAGCTATAAAATATTGCTAGATCGACGGGTAGGTTTTGTTAAGTTGTACGACGGTGTCATGGTTGTTGCTGCCGGGAATCGTCCCGAGGAATCTTCGATAGCACGAGAATTGCCGGCGCCACAAATAAACCGAACAATGGTACTGACTCTCGACTACGACAATAAAATGGATACCGTTTCAGCATGGCTTCAGTACCTAGAAAAGAGGATTCGCGGAATGCCTGTGTGGAACGATGCAGAGCTCGAAGAGTATCGTAAAGTTGTAGAGATCGTCAGCGAGTGGAGAAAGAGAAAGCAACCAGGAAAGCTGTATGCAATAATGTCAGCGTTCCTAGCAACTACAAAGAAGCTAGTAACAAGAGAAATTCAGTCAGCCACAATGCAGAACTTTGCCACTCCGAGAACCTGGGAAATGCTGTACTGGACATTGACCGACGAGTACGACAGAATTTGGAAACCCGAAGAAATGCGAGCAATTTGCTACGGATTGCTAGGTCCGAGCATCGGAGAAATGTTCTACGAATGGCTGATGCGACCGTTGCCCAACATCGTCGAAATCATTAATGATCCTAGCGTTCTAGAAAAGATGCGGTTCGACGATATAATTATCGCTACAGCACTTCTAGGAATATGGCTAAGAAGCGAAATAGATACCTTGCGAGCGAATCCAGAACTTGCATCGAAGGTAGATAAAACAATAGCAAAAATACGAGATCTCGCAGGAAACGAAGCAATAATAGTGATGCTAGCGTGTCTAGGAACTGAGAAGGTAACGGCATTTAGGAGATCGCTACAACTTGTAGCAATCTTACCGACTTTGAGAAAGATCATCAAGGAGATAGGCAAGGTAATGGGGTGAAGGCGATGATTAGGTCTGCGAACCTCAGCGAAGAACAGCGAAAACTAGTGCTTAGTGCGATCAAAGTAATCGCTAGGAAGGCGCCGACGTTCTTGGGAATCGTAGCGAAGTGTAGAATAGAAGCGAAGGATCTAGGAGGAACAGCGTATGCTGCTACCGACGGCAAGAGGATCTTCATCAACTTCGATATGGTACCAAAAGATCCAGAAACTCTTGCCAGCATAATATTGCACGAAGCACTTCATATTGCCTTGAAGCATACAGAGAAAGCTAGGAAGCATAGGTATCCGGGAACGTTTAACATTGCTTCCGATGCTGTGATAAACTACTTCATTTCAGAGCGCCTCGGCTTGAAACTACCACCAAACGTTATCACGCCAGAATGGATTTCTGGCAAGATCAAGAAACCCGTTGACGAAGTAAAGAAAATGTCCGCCGAAGAACTGTACTGGTTACTTCTTAGGAATGGAGTAACAGAAGAGAAGACGCACGATCTAGGTATTCCCTCTGGTTCATCCAGCGACTCATCACCCGATTCTACATCTTCCAGCAATGCTCCGCAAAGTCACGATCATCAAGATGAAGAACAAAGCGATGAAGATAACGGAGATTCGAAGAGAGAAGATGAGCCAAGCGAAGAAGATGTTATCATCGCAATAGAACGGTGGGCAACGATCGAGAATCTCACAAAGAATAGGGAGTTCGATCCTATCGATGATCTACGTCTACTCGATGTTGCAGGAAAAGTGGATTGGAAGAGGATCTTGCGCGCAAAGCTGGGAGGACTATCGAGGGAGATCAAGAAATCGACGTGGTTGCGGGAATCTAGGAAACTTGGTGAGGATGCCATGGGTAGGATACGAAGCAGATCTAGGCATCCCAGGAAAATTATTGTTGCTGTCGATGTTAGTGGTAGCATTGTGGCAGAAACGAATCTTCTCAAGGAGTTTGCGAAAGAAGTTGTGGAGATTGCGAGACAAGTGCAAGCAGACATCGTGTTGATACCGTGGGGTGATACGGTATACGAAGTTCTTTCAATTCCGCGACAGAAAGTCGGCGACAGTACCATCCTAGCGCCGTTGCTGAAGCACGCCGGTAGAGGAACAAATGTAGAACCAGCGTTGCAGAAGATCGACGAGGTTATCAGGTCGGGGAAAGCGAGGTACGGCGTAGTTCTGCTAACAGACGGCATGTTTGCAACAACGCCAAAGATACAGGAACTTGCTATCAACGTTGCTAGGAGAGCCGAAGTCGCAGTATATCTATACACCGTGTACGAACATCCGCACGTTTTTTCAAATTGGATTCGAATCAAATACTCACATTATTGATTGAGGTGGGAGCATGAAGATCAAAACTTACATAAATATATCTCGCAAGGAGATATGCATCGAGAAGTGCAACGTAAAGAACGAGTGCATCAGCAAATGCATTAGTACTCCACCAACGCTATCGAAGATTATTGAGTTTCTGACGAATAAAGCTGACATAGACAACATCGAAAGGAGGACATTCAGAGGCGCAATGGAATGCCTGGATAGTATTGTTAAGATTGACGAGAAACTTGCTAAACAAAGGGTATTCTATGCATGTAGCATTCCAGTAGGTCGTAGGCAGTGGCAAGAAGTTGGAAAGCGTATCGATCAACAGAAGCTGAAGCAAGAAATCAAGCAAGTAAAGAGAGCTCTTAGAAAGTTGAGTAAGGAGCTTAGCAATGCATTGATAGAAAAGCACGGTTGTTATGTTGTCGAGAGCACCGAGCCGTACTCATCAGTATTCTCATCATTGATACGGTGCCTAGATACAACAGAGTGCCGGTGGAGACTACCGTTCAGGGTGTTGGCATTCCGATGCAAGAAGCATGTTGATGAACCACCACTTGAAGTGATCGTCGCTATCGGTAAGAGATCAATAATGGTGGTCGTCGATGACTACGGCAACCTTACGATAACCACAGCAACGATGGCATGCTCCGACGAAGATAGAAGGATACAGGTATTGTCAACGATCATAGAGAAGCTATCGACGTTGCTACCTCCTAGCGACTTTGAGCAAGTCCTGAGAGAGATAGCTACGAAGCTAGGAATCGAAGAGATTCGGACGCTTGGAGAGATCCTCTTCGGTTAGATCCTTGTTGGTGGTTCCCATGACCCAGGTTCCCGTATCCCAAACCCAAACCAAATCCATGTTCATCACGAGAAAGTTCTACACTACAGATCCGAAGTTGCCATTAATACCAGTATTCAGCGTGATCAAGGAACACGACGGCAGACCGGTAATACATTGGCGCTTAGCAAATGACACACATCGAGCGATCGCAATATCTCAGGAGAACTACTGCCGATTCCTAGAGATCGGTCAGAAGATGAGGGTATTGCCAATACTACTGACGAAGGAGACCGCTAGAGCGAGAGTATGGAACGTTGTCGAGCCTAGCGAGGATCTGGTGCTCGATATGATTGCTCACTTCGATACCAAGATAATGATTCCGGAAATAATAGCGCGCATGGGGTACAAGGTCTTCATCCATGAGCCGCAGATCAGGTTCCTGGTTGCCAAGAACGGCAAGAAGCTTGCAATCGATTGGAACGCTAACGTTAGCGAGATCGGCGTCGCCGACGACACGACGCCGTACGTGGAGGCGAGAGCGTTCTACTACGTTGTAGTACTTGCCAAGACCAAGAGCGTTAAAGAGAACCTATTCGACGGAAGCTCGCTAACCGTGCTAACCACGCCAGTAGCACCGATGACGTCCGAGGAAGTTAGGAAGAGCATCATCGTAGTGCTGGGAGAGGTCGTTGCCAAGCGCAGCGGCAGAAGGACGTTGCTGGGAATAGCAGTACCGCAAACATGGGAAACAATCAGGGGGCTATCGGTAGCTTTCGCCGAGTAATATATGCTATCCATGTACTGCTCGTTCTAGCACTCGCACCCGGATGAACGGTTTCTGGTTCTTCACGATTTTTTCCTCGATTTCCTTCGTTGCGGTCTTCGGTATGCATACCTTGTACTGCTCGTTCTCCTTGCTCACCCTCGCAAACACTCTGAGCTTCTCGTCGTTCCACCGAATCTCTAGCTCTACGAAATCGCCTCCCTCGTAGAGCCGTCTCCACAGGTTGTTGAGTTGCTTGGGTAGGAGCACGGAGTAGCGTTGCGTACCATCCCTGTAGAAGCCGTCGCGTACGATAGGCACGTTGCCGAGGACTATCTCCGTAGTAAGCGCATCCACGGCGTGCGGAGCACAGTACACGCCGCGAACGGGAGCCACTATCCTTCCACGCTTCTTGAGCTGGTAGACGAGGTTCCTAACCAGGGAACGATCCACATCGACCCCCAGCCTCCTACGTAGCTCCTCCATCAAGCCATCCAGGGAGATGCATCCATGGTTGAAGACGATCGCAACGATCTCCCTCCTCAGCCTAGCCATACCACCACCGTTTATCGAATCGAATCCAGAGCCTTATAACCACGCTAGCACAAGGGGCTATCTCTAGATTCTATCTAAGGGCATAAGAACTTTTGCGCTAGAGTACCTTGTGTAGATGATTAACAAGAGTAGCATGATTAAGGCTATAGATCGATGAGAAAGCTAGTAGCATTATTCGTGTTACTATCGTGAAGCAAGGCTCTCCACGTAATGAGAATCGAGTTCAGTGCAACCTCTAATGAAGTGTGTTTTCTCGATGTATCCACAGCTGTGAGAATGAACGAGAAATAGCCATATTGTTTATATTCTAAGTAAAGCGTACAAATCCTGAAGTTCCTAGAACGGTAAGAAGCGGTCTCGAGGGGTGGTTGGAACATGATCAACGTGTGGCTCGTTGCATACTCCCAACCGGTTCTCTGCGTGGATCCGAGGAGGTTGAGCCCCTACGTCGAAGAGGTTCCTTGCCGTATCCACAGCTGTGGAAATGTACGGGAGATAACCATGCTCTCCCCATACGTGGCTAGGCACGCCGTGTTCACGTTCTTGGTAGATGGAGTACCTAGGTACGTCGTCGAGTCGCTGAGTACTGTGGGGTTTAGGGGTGTTGTTCGCGAGGATGTTCGGTGTATCGAGTCTAGGATAGTTGGTTGCTTGGAGTGCTTGACCAGGATCGTTATGGAGGCTCTGGTAGATCTCGGAGAGATGGGGTTGGAGGAGGTTGTGGATGAGCTTCTCGGTGGAGAATCCTACGAAGCTTGGTTAACGGCGTTGTACTACGCTTCGTCCTTCGTAGATGTGTACGCGTACGTATCCAAGCACCTTCTGTATTGCCTCAGCATCGCGTTCGATTTCAGCGACGTAGAGGATCCAGAGAAGTTCAGCGATCTGATCCTCGAAACGCTTAGGAGCTACGTAGAGCTGAGGTTCCGACTCGGCGTGGATCCTCTTCAAGCAACGTCCGTTCTTCCACCGCGGGCAAAGACATGCGTATTCGTTACGATGAACCTCGAGGAGCTTCGAGAAACAGCAACGAACATTGAGAGGATTCTCAGCGAATCCTCTCCAAAGATGGGTGTTGCGAAAAACGTTGTTAGAGAGGTTGTTCAAGGGATGGTTCGCGAGCTGGAAAGGGTTGGCAGATTCATCGAGAGCTTTGCCAACGTGATTACGGTTACGAGATCCTCGTAGATGCATTGTATCGCTATCGATGCCACGATCACGGGATCGATCAAGAGCATGAGGATACAGATCAGCGAAACGATCACCATCCTGAACCGTAGCGCGTCGATCGTGGGATATCTCGAAGACGCATTGATGTGCCTCATTGCTTGGATCGACACATCTCTTCGTTGAAGCGCATGAAGAACAGCTC
>JAMOOB010000154.1 GCA_027066265.1 Desulfurococcales archaeon | reverse complement strand
TTCTTGCCATACATGGATTCGGTTCGAAAGACTTGACCGAAAAGATTGTGTATTCTGTAGCACAGAGTGCTCATTACGATATCGTGTTGTACGGACATACGCATTCACTTAAGATCGAACGCATAGGCAAAACACTGATCATAAATCCTGGAGAACTCTGTGGATACCTTACCGGAAAAAGAACTTTCGTACTACTGGACGTGGATACCATGAGTTACGAAATAGTGGAGTTCTGACGACGTTTACTTTCTACACTAGCCCTGAGCTCAGATATTCTATCCTTGAACTTTGTAGATAGTATCAAGGTCTTGGGGTGATTAGCTCGTGCTAGATCTAGCCTTCCAATCGCTGTGTTCTTAGGTCTAGACCTAATATCTTCGGGATCGCTCTTCGCACGATTTACTATACTAATCAATGCATCTATGTACCTATCGATATCGTACTTCGTTTCAGTCTCGGTTAGTTCTACCATTAAGGCTTCCTCTACGATTAGCGGAAAGTACGTTATTGGCGCGTGAAGCCCTTCGTCGAGCAGTGCCTTAGCCACATCATCCGCCGAAACACCGTACCTCGCTTTCAATGGCGCTGCGCTAAGGACTGCTTCATGCTTTCTAGGCTTCGAAACATCGTGAGTTAACACTATCTCGTTCTGCATCTTGGTCAGCTTTCTAACGAAGTAGTTCGTGTTCACAACACTTACGTAGCTAACCTCCTTCAATCCCCGCGCTCCTAGCATCGCTATGTATACGTACGTACGTATGAGCGCTGGTATGTTGCCGAAGTACGCCCTTATCATTCCTATGGATTTGCTCCCTTCGTAATCCCAACGAATAACTCCATTCTCTTCACGTAGTAGTGGTCGCGGTAAGTACTCTACAAGCTCACCCTTAGCACATACAACGGCTCCTCCCGGCCCACCACCTCCGTGCGGTGCAGCAAAGGTTTTATGAAGGTTTAGATGCACAATATCGAACCCCATATCTCCTGGCCTAGCAATGCCTAGTATACCGTTGAGATTCGCACCATCGTAGTACAGTATCCCTCCAACGCCGTGGATAATCTCGGCGATCTCAAGTATCCTATCTTCGAATAGCCCCAAAGTATTCGGATTCGTAAGCATCATTCCCGCCGTACGTCTCGATACCGCAGCCCTAAGCGCTTCAAGATCTACGCATCCATTGCTAGCCGTCGGTATCTTAACAACTTTGAACCCTGCCATAGCTGCACTCGCTGGGTTAGTACCATGAGCACTGTCCGGCACTAGGATTTCATCTCGCTCCTCTCCACGATCTTCGAAGTACTTCTTTATCATGAGAACACCTGCAAGCTCTCCCGCTGCTCCAGCCGGCACCTGTAGCGAACACCTATCCATTCCTGTTATCTCTGCAAGCCATTGTTCGACACGATAAAGGATCTGGAGCAGACCTTGTACATACTCTTCGAATTCCTCTGGATGCACATCCTCTACGCCTAGGATTCTCAACGCTTCGTTACATACTCGTGGATTGTATTTCATGGTACACGATCCCAATGGCGTCGTACCGGTATCTATTCCATAACTCATCTGCGATAACCTAACGAAATGTCGAACTACTTGAAGCTCCGATAGATTTGGAATATCT
>JAMOOB010000153.1 GCA_027066265.1 Desulfurococcales archaeon | reverse complement strand
CTCATATCGTACGCTTCCTACCTCTATATTCATGCGCTCGATTTCGGGGCCTATGAATACGCGATCGACGACTCCAACCTCTTCGAGTAGTGATAGCGGTGAGATTCCGTACCTTCTAGGAAGATCGTGCTGACCAGCAACGATGATTACCTTTATCCCCGATTCCTTCAATCGCTTGAGATGTTTGTAGGCAACTAGGTAAGCTTCTGCGGGTGGTGTTGCTCTATCGAAGAAATCGCCTGCGTGGAGGTACAGATCTACGCGTTCACGGATCGCTATGTCTACGGTCTCCTTGAAGGCGTCCATAACATCGCGAAAACGGAAGAGTAAGCCTCCAGGAGCTGCACCTAGATGGGTATCGCTGACGTGTAGAATAAGCATCGCTATCTCGCCGCTTCCTAAGATACATACGTTCGAAACTCCATAAACCCATCGGCTCTAGACGATGAGTTCTCGATAAGCTTCTTCGTGTATAACTGCGTATTCAGCACCACGTTCCTCTAATGCAGCAAGCTCTCTCCACAGCCGGCTAATGCTGGGGGTTGCGCCTACGCGCTTACCTTCGTGCTTATCTATCTTTACGAATGCTGGGAACCTACCCACCCACTCGCCTAGCACGATTGCTTCTCCCGTACCGAGAGAGCTCAGCGAAGACGCTAGGTCTTCGGTTAGCATGTCGGAGACGTTCATGATTGTGTTCTGATCCTGTTCCTGTACGAGCTTCATGAATACGAAGTTCTGTATCTGGCTCACGGTATTCGTATCGATGTTTCTAGGTCGCTGCGAAACCACGACTAGACATATCCCGAACTTCCTACCCTCTCTAGCCAATCTCTCTATGCTTCTTTTCGATGCCGTATCCCTCGAAGATGATAGGAATAGATGAGCTTCTTCTATCACGAACAGCACTGGATGAACTCTTCCCTCGGCAGCTTTCGACTTAGCAAACCACAGAACCTCGTCTGCCACAACCTTCAGTAGATAATCACGCTGCTCATCGTCTAGAGCAAGCGCATCGAGAACCAGTATCTTTCTTGGGCGCAGCATGTCTACGGGCGATGGTTGATCGAAGTCTATGGGTGTGTACTCGAAGAATTCCTCGATCTTCATTATCAGGCTCTCAACGCTACGCTCACTAATCGCTTCTCTGAAAGATATCCTCAAGCTACGTACTTTGCTTATCAAGCACTGCTTGAATAGCTCGGACAACGTCACCTCTTCTTCGTGATCCGTACCGAACCTAACATCGCGACAGTTCCTAGCTATGAACTCTACCGCTTCCGATCTACTCAAGTTCGTGAGAGCTTCTTCGAAAATCCTCCTAACCTCGTTCAACGCTCTCGTAATCAATCTTCGCTGAACCGTTGCCGCAGCTTCGGGAACTATCATTCTTGCAAGTATGCGTGGAGGTATCTTCAACGGGTTTATCGCTAGACGAACGCGTTCCACGACAACGTTGCTATTCATTGGTTGGAGGTTCGCGTACTCTCCATGAACATCGTACACGATCACCATGCCGCCCTCGGACGCTATCCTATCTATGAGCACGGCGACCGTATTGCTTTTTCCAGAGCCCGTGGTTCCCGTCACGAAGAGGTGCTTGACTAGGGCATCCATCGATACTCGAACTTCTACATCTGGTCGACCTAGTAGGTGCCCGATCCTAATCGTTCCTTCGCCACGTGCTGAAAAGAGGCGTCGAAGAACCTCTGTCGAGGCTAGGTACACGGGAGTGTTTGGAGGTGGAGGTATTCGTGGAGTGATGATCTCTCCATCGACCATATCCGTTACGATTCTAACCATCGATACTCCGAACTGTGCAAGCTCGGATTCGAACTCTGTGTATATGCTTCCACTCGATAACGCAGCTGCACCGCTTACCGGAACCGTTCTTCTGAATAGCGTAGAGCTAACCACTCCCACCAACAGATGTCGTTCCCTACGTCCTGTAAGCTCGTTCGCGAACTCGAATGGTATCTCTACGTAGGTTCCTAGAGGTAGAGGTCTCGGGGATACGATCTCGACAACGTTAGGCTTAGCAACGTTCCCTACGATCCCGAGCTGGAACCTGTTATCTATAGACAACGCTACCCCTCTCGTTGCTCTGGTTCCAAGATGTTAAAGCTATCTAGGCGGATCAGCGATACTGTCTACGCACCCTATGAACTATGTCTGCGAACTGAGCGAGTGCTGCAAGAGCTCGAACAGCGCGTTCCGGCGTTGGGTACGTCGGCACACCACGTTCTTCGAAGATCTTCAGGTACTTCTCTGCTATGAATCCTCCCGTAACGACTACGGCAAGAGGTTTCCCAAACCTTCTATGAGCATCCACGATGTAGTCGACGAAGCTCCCCTTCATAGCCGGTGGATGTGGTGGAGCTATCACCAACGCCATGTCTACGAACTCCTTCGACAACACGGTCTCTAAGACTACGCGGTAACGTTCATCGTCCGTGTCTCCGGTGAGATCGATCGGGTTCTCTACGACTACGTGTGGAGGTAGTTTCGCTCGAAGTTCGTTCTTCACATCGCTAGGGAGCTGAACAACGTTGAGACCGTAGCGCTCAGCGTAATCACTAGCTAGAACTCCTTCACCGCCAGCGTTCGTTACTATCACGAGGTTCCTTCCTCGAGGTAGAGGCGAGTAAAGGAAGGCACGCGCAACATCGAACATCTCCTCCATCGTATCGACTTCGATAACACCAGTTTGCTTGAATACGGCTCGATAGATCTCGTACCCGCTCGCCATGGCTGCCGTGTGCGAAGATGCTGCACGTGCACCGCTAGAGGTACGCCCACCCTTCAACACGATTACTGGCTTACCGCGCGACACAACCTTCCTAACAGCTTCAATGAACTTCCTTCCCCTACCGGGTCTAAGTCCCTCTACGTAGAGTAGAACCACCTTCGTCTCGGGATCGTCCGCAAAGTACTCCAGTACGTCGACCTCATCAACGTCGATCTTGTTTCCGTAGCTAACAGCTTTAGCTACGCCTAGCCCCTTCATAGCCATCCAATCGATCCACATAGCGAGCAGTGCACCGCTCTGACTAGCTATCGATATCGCTCCCTTAGGGGGTCTAGCTAGCCTATCCTCGGGTAGGAAGAACGTGTCTACACCGCTATCGTTGTCGAGGATCCCTATGCAGTTAGGTCCAACGATCCTTATCCCGAACTTCTTAGCTATCTCCTCAACGCGTTTCTGTAGCTCTACGCCTTCTCCTCCGATCTCTGCGAAACCTCCGCTCACGATTATCGTAGCACGGATTCCACGTTCTCCGATCTCCTCCATGATCTTGGGTACTAAGGGTGCTCGAACTGCTACAACCGCTAGATCGACGGGATCGGGAACCTGTTTAACTGATGGATAGCACCTGAGTCCTAGAACCTCGTCGTACTTCGGGTTCACGGGGTAGATGTATCCACGGAACCTCTTCTTCAGCTGCTGAACTATGACGTAGCCAACGCTACTCGGATCACGACTAGCTCCGATAACAGCTATACCCCTAGGTCGGAAGAAGAGGTCTAGGCTCATGCTCACCCCCGACGCGCGATGCTTTACGAGTATCTAAGCAGTGATGAAGCCCGGAGCTGCGCTGATCGTTGATGAAGCTGTGAACTGCTGAGCTTCTAAAACACGACCGCTACGATCGAGCCCGTAATCGCTAGAGCTGCGCCTAGAAGTTTCCTAGCGGAGTACCGTTCCCTTAGGAGGAACCTCGATGCTACGATCGTGATGGCGGGTGCAGCACTCGTAGCGATGCTCGTCGTTGTTGCGCCCACCAACGCTATGGCTTGATAGTAGAAGTATAGACCGAGACCAAGCGCGACTATCGATCCTATCCCCAGCAACAACGCGTGTTTCGATACGTAGTCGCTAAGCTTCGTAGGAGCTGTCCACGAGAGCAACAGTGCTACGGAAACGTTTCTGAGGAAGGCAAGGGTGAGTGGATCCATGCGTTGAAGTACTATCTTAGCGATTACCGATGCAGCAGCCCAGGAGATCGCTGCTGATAACGCTAACGCAACGCCTCTCCAAGCAATTCCGACCCTTTCACACTCTTCGTAGCTCGCTAACCAAGTACCTGCCACCACCAGGATCAGACCCACGATAGTTGCATAGCCAAGCTCCTCGCCGATCGTCAAGCTCGCGAGAGGTGCAACGAATACAGGGTACGTATACGAGAGTGCTGTTGCGAGACCGGCACCAAGGATCTTCATCGATGTTAGGTAGGCTACATCCCCTACAACGCCACCAAGCAGTCCAACACAGAAAGCGAGCATCAACACCTCGATGCTTACCGATCTAAGTGAAGGGATTGATATTGCTAGCACGGGCAACGTGTAGAGGATCCTAACGAAGTTAGCTCGAAAAGTACTTTCGTATCGTTCCAATCCTTTTCGATACAGTATAGGTGGTAGCGAAAAGCATAGCACCGATGCGATTAACGGTATCAGACCCTCCATGGAACCACAGTCGTTGTTAACCAAGCTTCCGAGATAAGAATACTTTGTAACCCCACTTAGATACGAGCTGCTTTACATTTCCAAAGGTTTGCTCCATAGTCTTCCTAACGGTTTCGGCACCCTTCCTAACAACTACTTGAAGTGTTCCACCCTCCTTGAGGTGCTGAGGTGCTTCGATGATTATCCTCTTGACGACGTCCATACCTGCTGCGAGCGGTGGGTTGCTGTATATAGCGTCGAAGAGAATTCCTTTGACGGGTTCGTAGAGATCTCCGTATAGAACAACTACCCGATCCTCAACACCGTTCCTCTTGATGTTTCTCTTAGCGAGTTTAACGGCTTCGCGATTTATGTCCACCATGTATACGCGTAGCTTCGGATTGACTTTGGCTAACACGATCCCTATCACACCATAGCCACAACCAACATCTAGCACGACTCCTTCTTCCGGAATCTCTGCGTATTCAAGTAGTAGCTTCGTACCCTTATCCACCTCGTCGCACGAGAAAACACCAGCCGCAACCTCGAACTCCACCGTAACACCGCGTATGAAATCGGATATCAACGAGTACAGACTCCTTCTCCTCGCCGAGGTATAGTAATGGCTACGACCTAGCTTCACCACTTTCACCACCCTTCCTCTTCCACATCCTTGGATAGGTTCCGGGCTCCATAAACACCCTCTGAGGTGTTGCAACGATTCCTCGAGATGCTTGAAGAATCTCTTCGGTACTCATCTCGGCACGCGCAACAGCGATGAGTTCTCCCTTCATCGTCATCAACGCTACGAGATCGCCCTTCGAAATCCCTTCGTGAAGTTTCACAACTCCGGGAGCAGCTAGCTGAGCTCCGTGAGCAATAGCATCCACAGCACTATCCTTCACAACTATCTTCGGTAGATGAGCAACTATCGCTTCGGCTGGCAACATACGTTTCCTCAGGAAGCTATCATCCTTGAGCTCTCTCCAAATGAATAACGCTTCCGAAAGCTCGTGAAGAGTCACAGCCATATCTTCGCGGAAGTGAGCGGTAGCAATCCTTCTAAGCTCTCTCATATGGGCTTCGACTCCTAGGATGAGCCCTACATCGTGGCACAGCTTCCTTATGTAGGTACCCGACTGACACCTTACACGGAATAGAACGTGCCTACCCTCGATCTCGAGGATCTCGATCTCGTAGATCTCCCTAACTCGCAGACTTCTCTTGACAGAGGATCTCAGCGGTGGTTTCTGATAGATCTTACCAACAAACATTCGTAGAACTTCTTCGACCCTCGAAGGATCTACCTCTCTATGTAGCTCCATCAACGCAACGTACTCCTTCACGGAATGCATTATCAATCCTATGAGTTTCGTCGCACTAGCTAACGCTACAGGTAGTACGCCCGTAACCTTAGGATCTCCCCGCCCAGCCCCCATCAGCGAGGGCTGGGCTCTAGGGTTCCACCATGCCCTGCCTTCTCAACGTTGAACATTCTCTTAATCCACGCCACGACTTCGTGACTCGTAGGCCCCGGAGGTTTGTCTACTACAACCATACCCTTCTTTATGAAGAGATCTATCGGTCGATCCCACGGTACGTAGCCGTACTTATCGCTAGTCGTTTCGTTAGGATCCTTAACAACCCATCGACGATTGACGTTCCCTAGCTTATCTAGGAATTCGAGAAACTCTTCTCCACGTTTCATGACATCGCTCAAAATCGTTCACCCAGGTAGTAAAGAAGAGAGCTAGGTCTAAGCCTTCTTGACGAATATTAACGGAGTAGTCTTTATCTTGACGCGTTCCTTCATGAAGTCTATCAAACCTGCTTGTTCGAGTGCTTTAAGTACTTCCTCATCGCTAGCTCCTTTCGGGATATCGATCTTCTTATCGAGGGGTTCTAGATGGTTTATGTTGCAACGCCTCCTCTTTACCCCAGTCAACTGTTTTGGACCTGTTACGAGTACGAAGTTCTCGTCGATTATATCCACGATTACGCATTTCCTACCAGCTTCTCTGCCAGCTATCTTAACGCATATCCTACCAATCTCTATGGCGGGCATACACCGCACCTAGACGAGGGGTTGCTGACCTCGGGCTTAAAACGTTCATCGATTCGCAGAGCTTCTACCAAGCTTGAGTTCTAGTGCTCTTAGAACGATTTCAACGATTTCTTCGGGACGATAGAAAGCGCTGTTTACAACTATATCGAAGATGCTATAATCCTTCACATCGATTCCGTAGTACTTCATGAATCGTCTAGCCTCCGTTTCCTCCCTTACACGTGTTTCTCGCTCAATCTCTTCAAGTGGTCTGCCTTCGCGCTCTGCAATCCTTCGAACCCTAACATCGAAAGGCGCTACGATACAGACGCAGAGATCGGCTAGATCGCGTGCTATCCATGCCGTGATGTGTCCATCTATCACTACGGATCCCTTAGCAGCTTCTTCTCGCGCTCTCCTATCCAACTCGAAATCTATCGATGGATCACGTTCGGCAAGCCTTGAAAGTTCTTCGAGCGACATACCTCTCTCGCGAGCGATAGCTCTAAAGAGCTGTCCTATCGAAACGTATCGAAGCCCTAGTCTCTCCGCCAACATCTTGGCTACGGTAGTCTTACCGCTACCCGGCGGCCCGCTAACCACTATAACGAGATTACGTCGATGTTGAACCACCGACAATCGAAGACCTCACCACTTCCTTCAACACTTCTCTTAGGCACCGCGGACAGAGCACTCCTCCAAACATTCGTTCGGGTCTCTTCATGCTCTTCGGCAGCTTCCTACGTTCGCGATCCTTGATGGGTACTCCACTGAGTATTGCACCGCATCTACCGCATCTCATCGGCGTATTCTTACGTCGTTCGTAGTGTATCACAACCCTTCCTCCTGGCGTTCTTCTAACGACTCGCTTCAACGATCTCGATCTATACATTGGTCTAACCATAGTCCAACCCACTCCACGAGGTGCGATGGGAGCTAAAAGTTTTCAACTTCGTTCGAGCGTTCGACGGATAAGGTATCCGTACCACGGAGAGAAGAGTAGGAATACGAGGAACTGTATCCATACGATGTAGGTTGTGCAGATCGATTCGCTGTACGGAATCTCGACGGGTACGGGACCTATGCATACACCCTTCATGAATACTGCTGGTTCAGCCATTCTTACTCCGTATTGTTCAAGTATCGCGTTCGACACTACGTAGGATATCATAACTGCTAGCAAGAACGTTGCTAAGGGTAAGAACATCTGCACCATGTTCGCCTTCATAACGTTGCTTCTAAGCTTGCGAACTCTCTTCATCGCTATAGCCATCTTCTTGCTACTTACTCCAGCTTTCTTAACGATCTTCTCAACGACTCGACTTTCTTCAGCAATCCTAAACCTCTGCAAAATCCTTGGGATTAATAGTAGGGCAACGTAGTTGAACAGAAAACCTATGGCGATGGATGCGATAGCCACGAGTTTGAAGAGAGCCACGCTAGTACTCACCAAGGATCTTCTTTAGCGCTGGATACATCTCTAGGCTACGCTCGTACACCAGCAGCTGATAGTAGTTGTATAGTATGCCTACGGCTAGCAGGAGACCCGTACCCGTTCCATAGGTTCCGAAGATGTCTCCCACCAACGCTATGACTGCCACAGCTATCGAGCTGAATACTGTTAGCGGGTATATGTACCTAGCTAAGTAGCTTGCCAATACCTTGGGGTTCCTCCTCATTCCTGGAATCTCGAGACCAGCCTTGATGAGGTTCTCTGCCTGTGCTTCTGGGTTTAGACCCGCTATCTCGATCCAAATCAATCCGAAACCTATGCTAAGCGTTAGGAAGATCGCTGAGTATATCAATGCGCGTACAGGGTCGTACATGAAGTCGTAGATCGTCGGAGGATAGAGATACCTTCGTATAGTCGAAGCTATGCCCGTATGCGTAATTCCTTCTATGAGAGATGCAAAGAGATTGATATCGGATAGTAGGATTCCTGTCAGTAGAACGGGTATGTTCGTTACGTAGAGTAGCTGTAGCGGTATCCTTGTACGTATACCTCTAAGCCTCGGGCTCGTTATCGGGATGTAGATACGAGTAATCGTTAGGTAGACGAGTATACAGATCAGCACTATCGTCACGATGAATCCTAAGAGCGTTGGGTACCGCAATAGCATCCTACCTACGAATACATACCCGAAGTCGAAGTTTCCATTACTCAACGACCAGATGATGTAAGGTATCAATCCCCAGACCTCTACGTGCTGCGGTGCTACCGGCGATGGTGTTTCTATGTGCGAGAAGAGATCGGTGAAGAACGCTTGCGCTACTCCTAGCAGAATGAATAGGCTAACACCGCTTCCTAGCCCCCATCCCTTCTGGATAGCTTCGTCGAGCATTATTATAACTATCGCGCCCCACACGAGCTGAACCATTACGACCAGCTTGAGCCATAGCGGTACGAGTGTAGGTACATCCCAGTACACACCGCTGAATACGAATCCCGCGGCTTCAACGAATGCAAAGATTATGGCTAGACCTTTGGACGCTAACGTGAACTTCTTTCTATCCTCGGGTTTCGAAAGATCGAGCTTAACGAATTTCGCACCAACGAGAATCTGCAGAATCAGACCAGCCGTTACTATGGGTCCTATACCTAGCTGTGCAAGTGTTCCACCTCTCATTGCAAGAACTACGTTTACTATCGGAGACACGCCAGGGAGCCTAGGAGGATGATCTATTCCATAGAGCCACGTAGAGCTCATCATAACGAATGCTACGGCTGCTAGCGCTGTAAACATCAGTCTCCTACCTAGCGAAGGTCTGCGCACGGGACGTGGCGTCGAAGGTATCATCAACCCTAGCTTAGCTAAGGCATCGAGCACTCCCAACCATAGACACCTAAGCTATATGGAGGAGAATCGCATGGGTTAAAAGCACTTTCGTTAAAAGAAAAAGATCTTCGCGAATCGATGCGGAAGCATTAGCTAGCAGCAATCTACGGTTGCTTACCTACGAGAACGACGACTCCACCAGCCTTCTCTATCTTTTCCTTAGCACGCTTGCTTACGTTGTAAGCGATGAGCTTTATCGGATATCTAATCTCGCCCTCTCCTAGAACCTTAGCGATCCCCATCTTGGTAGTGTCGACAACTATTAGGTTGCCTTCCTTAACGGCTTCTCCCTTCCTAACCATCTCTTCAACGATCTCGTTTAATCTACCCACGTTTATCGTAGTAACTATCGGCGTGTGCTCAGGTCCTCTAGGTGTGAATCCTCTCTTACCGAACCAATCTGGGAAGTACTTGATTACCCACGACCATCTATGCTTATGCATACCAGCAGCTCCTACACCACCACGCGATCCAGCTCTCCTATGCTGACCAACGTTACCCCATCCACGATTTCGATAGCCATGCATTTTACGACTCTTCTTCTCTCTACGAACTACCATCCTAGATCATCCTCCTCAACAATTCGTTTATCGCAATACCTCGATAACCTAGCTCACCACCGGCTCCGTAAGGCTTCTTAGTACTCTTCCTAAATCCTCCACGTGGTGGATGTAATCGGAACACTGGCTTAATGCCGTACTTCTCGAGCTTGTGGAACAGTATCTCTTCCCTAAGGATCTTGTCGGCAAGCTCTTCGATCGACGAGAGTCCCAGCTTCTGCTTAACGTACTCGTCCGTCAGAGGCTTGTTTCCAACAACACGACCTCTCTTCCTAAGTAGCTCTATCAAGGTCGGTCTATCGATTTCGCCCCACGTAACCCAATCCTTGACCTTCGCCAGCATACCTCTTATCGAAGGTGTATCGGGGTACAGGACGCAGTGGAACTTCCTAACGAGTCTTAGCAACCTAAGCGTGTACTCGATATCGTAAGGCGTATCGGGAATCCCTCGAATTCTTATAATCGCGTACACAACCATCGTACTCCACCGCTACGTCTTCGTCCAGTCGTACGGTGTTACGAATCTATTCGTGTTCCTAAGCGCTTCGAATACAGCTTTCGCGAAGTTTATGGTGGTACGGGTCTCGCCACGAGTCCACGTCCAAACATCGCGGATTCCAGCCATCCTCAGCACAGCTTTAGCAACATCTCCTGCTACGAGACCCGTTCCTAGCGGTGCTGGTCGAAGCTCTACCTCAACGCTACCCGACTTCCCTCTAACCTTGAACGGTACGGAGTGCGGTTCGTTGCATCTACACTCCCAGCTTCCGCAACCTCTTCGAACAGGTATTATGTTGAGCTTTGCATCTACGAGAGCCTTCTCTATCGCTACCCTTAGCTGTCTTGCCTTGCCGAGACCTAGACCTACGTATCCATCACCATTCCCTACCACGACTAGTACCCTGAATCTCGAAACCCTTCCAGCGTCAGTCATCTTCTGTACGAGCGTGATATCGAGGATCTCGTGCTTGAGATCCGGTAGGAGGTAGTCAACGATCTCGGGCTCCTTTATCAGTAAGTTGTTTGCGAAGATCTGGTCTATCGACGTTATCTTGCCTTCCTTCACCAACCTACCGAGACGCGTTCTGGGAACCCATTCAGAGAGCTGACTACGGAAACTCATGGCTATGCACCTCCTCCGCTCGCGATGGATGCAATCTCCTGCATCACCTCCTTAACTACTGGAACCTCGGGAACCTGGTTGTAGACCTCTAGTATACGGTTCTTAACTTCTTCGAAATGCTTGGGAAGCTCGCGTGGATCGAATCCATTGCGTAAGAGTAGCGAGAACTGCCTCCTAAACTTCTCCGGATCCTGCTCCGCAAGCATCTCTGCGTACTTAGCTATCGTCTCACCACGGATTCTATCTTCGCTCGGAATGACTTCCTCAGAACACGGAACCTTTATACCTGCATCGATTACTCCCTTGATCGCGGCAAAGACTTTTGCTCCTCTCGTTGGTCTGTGAAGACCTATGTCGGGTATGGCTTCCTCGATACCTAGCTTCTTAGCGCGTAGACCAGCGAGCAATCCCGTTAGGTATGCAGCTGGAGTGTTCTTGGTGCCAGCCTTCCATCCGAAGTACTTGACGAGTTCACGACTATGTGCAGCTGCAAGCGTGTAGTCTCCTATCGGTGTTGGGTACACGAACTGCACGATTATGTACTTGTTAGTCTTCCTAACAACGACCCTGATTCTCTTGGTTCTGATCATCTTGTACCTAACGTGGTAGTTTGTCTTACCTTCACGTCTCCTTCTACGAGGAACCTTGTACTTGGGTCCGTGCGCCATGGCTCGACACCTACATCGCTACGGGTAGTCTGGAGGTAGGAGACCATGGTCTTTCATGTATCTCTTCAACGAAGCCAAGCTATCGAACGCTCCTCCCTTAGCCATCATGTACAGCTTACGGTACGTCTTCCTATCGATGATGCCGTGATCCCTAAGCCACCTTAGGAAAGCACGTAGCTTCCTGATCTTGTTAACCCATACCTCCTTCTTACCTTGTCTAGCACCCTTGGATCCCTTCCTTCTACCTGGACCCCTTCTACGTCCCTTCCTGCGCTGTTCGTGGAGAAACCTCCATCTACCACGGCTATTGCTATGCTCTGGCTCGACGTATATCAACCCTTCCTTGATCAACCTCCTGATATCTTCCTTAGTAACAGCGTTCGCAATCCTATCCAATGCATCTGGTCGAAATCTGATCCTCGTCTCTCCTACGCCTAGCACTTCTGCAGCCAAGCGTCTCTGGTAGCTTAGATCCATCGCTACCTACCTCCACGCATCACGGATTCGCTACCTTAAAGCCTTTCTCTTGAGCTACCTTGACTAGCTCTAGCCTCTTCTTGAGACCTACGGT
>JAMOOB010000152.1 GCA_027066265.1 Desulfurococcales archaeon | reverse complement strand
GTCTGTTCAGGACATCGACGTTAGCTTCCCCGTTGGTCAAACCACCGAGCTGGAGTCTACCATGGATCTCGTCGATGTTAGGCTCCTGGATCCGGTGGCTATGGAGTTCGTGACCAGGAAAACCATCAGCGGTACCGAGACCATCGAGCTGGATCCCTCGTGTAGACACGTCCTCTTGTTTAAGGGCAGCGATAGTGCCGTGGTTAGGGTTAGCCACGGCGGCGGAACGATGGAGCTGCTGCTCAAGGATCTGGACGGTGATGGTGTTGCGTGGAGTGGGGTGGTTGCGAAGACCGATATATATGATAGAGCGGTCGTTATCGAGGCTGAGAACGTTGAGGTTTTGGTATTCAGGATATGCGAGGAGGTAACGGTTCCGAGCGGCTTCAGCGGTAGGGTAGCGTTCGTCGAGATGCCCGAGCCAGCCACACCCAAGACCTTTCATCACTTGGGCACGTGCTTCGTGCTGAGGGCGGTTCTAGAGACGTACGTAGAGGAGGTGATTAGGTGCGAGATAGGTTGGGAAACGTTTACGGAGGGATGGGTCATCGGTGACTATAGGTATGATAGCGAGTACAGAATAGTTGGGGGAGTGTTCGTTGATCCTGGTGCGGTGGGAGAATATAGGTACCTAGCAAGCTCTAGAACGTGCGGTGGCAAGTATAGGGATCCAGATGCCGTGGGTGACTACAGGTACGCAGCATCTATAAGGGTAGTTGGAGGAGTGTATCAATAGAGTTGGGGGGGATCGAATGTATATCCGTGTAGAGGCTAGGTGCTTCACTAGGAACTTCATGAAGGCTCTGAGGGTGCTCTTCGATGAGCGTGACGAGCTTGTTGCCAACGATGGTACCAGGGGTACGTTGCTGAAGAGCAGCCTCGAGTACTTCACGGTTAGGAGCGGTGCGGGGGATATGTGGGGCATAGTCGTTGGCAAGGGTACGACGAGCCCGAGCCCAGACGATGCTTGGCTGGAGCAGCCCATTCAGCACGGTGATCAGCCCAATCAGCTGTTCTACTGGGAGACCATAGTCAGCGTGGTGGAGGTCAAGGAATCTAGGCTGAGGTTCTTGGTTACTAGGGTCATCGAGAACAGGACTGGCAGCGATATCCAGTTCACCGAGGTTGGTCTAGCTGCGAAGTGTAAGCTCAACGTTTCGGGTAACCTACTCGACAAGGTCGTTCTCCTTGCGCGGGACGTGCTCCAGAACCCGGTCACGGTTCCGTCTAAGGGTGCTGTCAGGGTCGATTACATTATATATGTGCCGCTCTAGCGATGATTAACGTGGTGGTGCGGGAATGAGCCTCAACCTGCCCCTTAGGTACGCCGTGATAGATACGTACTTCCTTAAGCGAAGCACGGTGAAGGCGGTCGTTCCTCTATACATCGCTAGCGGCTACGGTTCAGATACGTATGCTAAGGCAAGCATATCGATTGGATCGAATGTATACAGCTCCAATATTGGTAAGATAGGTGCCAACGCTAGTGTGGAGACCGTTGTTGAGATAGAGATACCTAACTACGGTTCTGGCAGCGATGTCGTTGTTAAGGATGCTACCGTGTGTCTGGAGGCGTATCAAGATCCTGACTACTCTAACCTTCTGGGCAAGTGCTGCAAGCCGATGAAGTTCGTATTCATAGACACGTCTAAGTTTCTTAGCAATGCGGTGGTGGTCGCTGATCCTGATCTAGGTGACCAGAACGTTGATAAGGTATACGTTAGGGAGGAGACCGAGCTCGTTCTAGACGGCTCCAAGTCCTACTGCGTTCAATCGCATTGCGTATCGTATAGGGAGCCACCATGTGATCCGGGATACATTCACTCTACGTATAACCACGTGGTTCCCAGCGGTAAGATAGCCATAGCCTCGGCGGCTATAACTTTCCGCAACGAGGGTACTGCCAAGGTGTTTACCCAGGCGCTCGGTGCTCTAGCCGATAACGTGGCTATGCACTTCGTTGGTGAATGGGGCATAATATCCGTGGCTCTGGACGAGGGTACTAACCTCAACGGTTTCGAGATAGCGTATGGAATAACCAAAAGGTACAGCAATGCCAACTACGATATTATAGTGGTTGATCGAGCCATTATACTGGAGCTCGATAAGAGCACTATAGGTCTCTAACACATGTCTTTCTACGTCGAGCTCGACCTCGTTGTTCCTGAGTCGTTGGAGGATATCGACGAGGTTTGGAGGATAAACACGGCTTTCTCCGACTACGCGAACTATCTAAAGATAGCTGAGTGGCTGATCAACGACGAAAAATTCGACGAGTTGGTTAGGCGCGCTTCCTACGGGTCGTACCTCTTCATGCCAAACGAGCTCGCGTACATCAAGAAGATGG
>JAMOOB010000151.1 GCA_027066265.1 Desulfurococcales archaeon | reverse complement strand
GGCAGCGCTGGATGGCCTAACGGACCTACGTCTATGAGCGATCTCGAGCCTTGGGAAGTACCTACGAGATACTTCTACAACCCCGATGGAACTTCGAGCTATTCACATTCCGAAGACTATACTCCTAGCGATTGGTACTACGTAACGTTCGACACCACGTGGGATACCGATAACGACGGTGTCTACGGCGAGGTCAACGACGATACCCCTGACTGGGCTCCAGAGATGGTTGTGGGTAGGATACCCGTAAGGAGTTGTACACAACTCGACAACTATCTGAACCACGTAATTAATTACAGCGTAACAAACCTCAATAACATACTGTTTGCAGGAGCCATACTCTTCTACTTCAACGAGAACAACCAGGGTGATTACGGCAACCAAGGAGATACAGCTCTGGAAGCAATATGGTGGAAGATAAACAGCAACAGCTTGCTAGCAGGTACGCACCTCATAAGGCTATACGAACACTACCCCGTGATGACCAAGATCGATAGCCCCAGCGATATCAACGGAAACATCAGCTACGAGAACTTCTACAACGCTCTACATACCTACAAACCAAAGATCGTCGTTTGGTTTGCTCACGGATGGTGGGACTCGGCATGGAGAAAGGTATGGGTGTTCGATTACGATTTCGATGGCGTTCCAGACAGCGATGAAATGCATTGGTACAACTTTACTGATACCAACACTCCCGACTTCACTGACTATCCGATCGATATCGTTATGGCTATGAGCTGCTTGACGAACTACTTCGATAGACCTAACAACGAGGTTTCGCTAGGCGAGACCTACGTCCTTGGAACAGCTCTGAGATACTTCGGTTGGGATAGAGTAACGTGGGGCTATGGATACACTTGGGAAGGACAGATCGAGCCAGCGTACTGGGGTCTATCGGAGGGCATGATCTATCGCTACCTATCGTTCCTACTAAACGATACATCGACGTTTAGACAAGACGTCGGTATGGCGCTGGTAGCGACCAAGGTATGGTTGGCAAGTCATGAGAATACTTCCGAGCAGAGCTTTAGAAAGGTTTGGTGGGCATCAACACTTCTCGGAGACCCCGTCCAGAAGCTGAAGAAGGTAAATGTCGTGATCGAACCAAGTAGAGATATCTACGTAGGGAACGTTGGTTCACCCAACACTATAGAAACCGTTGTAAGCACAACGTTTGGCGAAAAGGCTCCCGGTAGAACCGTAGAGCTTTATGTATGGAATGGCACGGCTTGGCAGCTAGTCGATAGCGGTTCTACTGATACCGGTGGTGAGATACTGCTTAGCGTAACGCCATCGACTGTCGGAACGTTTAGACTACAGCTCGTGGTTGTAGAGGATCGCGATACGATGCCAGCTCTACGCAACGTAACGATGTATACGAGGAGTGGTGCTCTAACGACGGATGATAGCGAACTCAATGATTGGAGAGATACATCGAGTGCCGAGGTATGGACTAACGGAACTCATCTATGGGTAAGATCGTTCTGGAACTCCTACGTAGAATCCACGGCTAGCTACGTATCGATCAGAGGGTTAGCGGTATGTATCGATACCGATCTCGATAGGGATACTGGAGGTACGTTCTACGGTATGCGTGGCTGCGATAAAGCTATCGAAGCCTGGTACTTCATGTCTTCGGAACCCGTAGCGTACGTATACCTATACACGTTCTATCCCAACGGATCTCTTGAAAGCGTTACCGAAGTACCTCAGTACATGGTGTACGCATACCCAACCGAGATCGCCGTAGCTGTACCTCTAGATGAGCTAGGTAGTCCATCCAAGCTAATCGTCGGCGTGAAAGCATTGACAAGGTCCGAGGACTGGTTGCCAAAGAACTCTGCGTTCACAGTTCCTCAAGCCACTATAACGATCGATGGAAGCGGAGCTGATTGGCCTAGCAATGCCAAGGTCGCCGACGATGATTACGACGCTGTGCAAGACTATGGCTACGCAAACGCTACGAGTATATGGTTGGCAGCCGACGATAAAGCTCTGTACGTAAGGCTCAACATCGTTCAGCCCATACCATCCTCCTCGACCTACACCTTCATACCAACTCTAGAGCTCGATATAGTCGGCACTACCGTGAATCTATCGCTTGAACTATATCCGGACAAGCTCATCGTAGGAAACAACGTGTACTACGCATCCAGCAAGATCTACAACGTTAGCTGGAGCGAAACGACAACTCTCGAAGCAGCGATAATCGCTTAGTGCATTGGGCATCACGAGCCTTGCTGGTCAAACGGTAAGCGTTGAGAGCCTATGGAGCTACACACTCGTAGACGATGCCATCGATAACGAAGCCAACACTAGAAGCAGCAACGAATCTAGATTCGTA
>JAMOOB010000150.1 GCA_027066265.1 Desulfurococcales archaeon | reverse complement strand
TATCGGCTCTGAGGGCCGGTAGCTCAGCCTGGAAGAGCGCTCGGTTGGCATCCGAGAGGTCCCGGGTTCAAATCCCGGCCGGTCCACCACCGCTTCCATAACATATTCTCCGGACATGTTCAACGTATGTAGCGGGATCTGTTTGCGTATCCCAAGGATTGTTTCCTGAGAGGAAAGTTTCGTTGAGCCCTCGTGTTGATTAACTCTAGCCTCTAGACTCTGTGTTAGGGCTGGTCTTGGGTTCGAGAGCAAGGAGAGCTGCAGCGATAAGGATGCTCATGGATATGCTCGGCTTCCTTCGTGAGGATCTCGATGATGAATCGTTTAAGTTAGTAGTTCAGAAGCTAGGTTATCTACTGCAAGTTGTTGGGGGCTTGGATCTAGGGCTAGACTTCAGATGGTTTTCTAGAGGACCGTACAGCAAGGGTTTGGCATCGATATACCGCATAGTTAGGGATGTCGACGTATCCGTGCTGAACGACGAAGATCGTGAAAAAGTGTTGCGAACCTACGACTTCTTGACGAAAATCTTCGATGAGCTTGAGACAATGAACGTGAACGAGAAAGTCATGGTGTTGGAAACGGTATCGAGTTTGATAATGCTGTGCCGCGACGTGTATCCAAGACCTGTAGAACCTTTATCGGAGCTTCTCGTTCGTAAGAGGTACATAGATCCAGGAATTGCAGAACGTGTTTGGAGAATTCTTGTAGAGAAAGGTTTGTGTTGAGCTCTGTGCGAAGCTATCGCTTTATAGGGTTGTTGCTTATTGCATTGATGGGCACCTAAGTATGGATACCACACCTGCGTTACCACCGTCAAAGATAGTCAAAAAGATCTTCGATGAAGTACACGGATACATAGAGATAACGGATGTCGAGAAAGAGCTCATAGATACACCAATATTTCAAAGATTAAGATTCATCAAGCAGTTGGCAGCTGCATGGCTTGTTTATCCTGGAGCAACGCATACTCGCTTCAGTCATTCTCTCGGAGCGATGCATGTCATGGGTATGGTTGCTTCGAGGCTCTACAGCATTGGATACATCAGTAATCGAGATGATGTTCAGCTGCTTAGAATAGCAGCATTGCTCCACGATATTGGACACATGCCGTATAGCCATGCTACGGAGCTTTACTACAGGAAGAAGCTGGGTATAGGTCACGAAGATTTGTCGGAACTAATAGTGCGAGAGAATCCCGATATCAAGGCGGTGCTCATTAACTACGGTTTCGATCCTCAGGAAGTCGTTGCGGTGATGAGAGGTCGACACCGTGAACCACTGTACAACCAGCTTGTTTCGGGGGACCTCGATGTTGATAGAATAGACTATCTATTGAGAGATTCGTTGCATACAGGTGTTGCGTACGGGGTGATAGATATACATAGAATTGTAAGCACGCTGTGCATCGATGGTGAGGGTAATCTAGCAATCCTAGAGAAAGGTCTCGAAGCTGTAGAGAACTTCTACCTAGCCAGGCTCTACATGTATCGAGCAGTCTACTACCATAAAACGATCGTTGGTTTCGAAATCCTCATAAGGAAGATATACGAAGAGCTTAGCGCTAGGATAGCTAACGAATTCTTCTTCACATCGATGTCCGAGATAAGGAGAGCTATTAGGGATGGAAGCATTGTGTTCTGGAACGATGCATGGCTGTACGGAGTTATGGTTAGAGCTCTGAGGGACCCCAACATCGATGAGAACGTGAAGGAGTTGATAAGAATGTTCTTGTCTCGACGAGGATACAAGACCGTAATCGATCTCTCGAAGATGGTAAGCGATTCAGAAGAGGAAGTGCGGCACCACGATCTCGAGAACATCGTTGAGAAGCTCCGTGGTATCGGTATAGACGATGTCGAGGTATTCGTAGACGATATAAAGATAGTCGACGACGTACACGTACAACCTCGCGTAATTCTTCGAAGAGGTGCTTCCGTACCCGTATCGATGGTTGAGAACAGCGTTGTGAAAACCCTTCCAAGGAAGTTCCTCGTTAGGAGAATCTACGTCTTGGATCGATACGTTGCAAAGGCAAGAGATCTCGTTAGAAAGATCGGTTTGAGGTGAGGAATCTGCTCAAACTTGTAGGGCTCGGACTATCGATAGATACGATTACGCTCGTAGCTCTGCGCGAGTTATTATCGTGCGATACTGTGTTGATAGATCGCTACACGAGTCTATGGTACCCCGACGTAAGGTTCCTCGAGGAATTACTACGATCGTTGGGTTTGAGCGCCGAGATCGTTGGTAGGGATCGATTAGAGGGTAGATCTGTAGAGGAATTGATCGAAGATGCTCGGAGCAGGAATGTATGCATAGCTGTAGTGGGAGATCCCCTCACTGCAACGACGCACAACATCTTCATAACTGAAGCTTCTAAACGCGGCGTCAAGGTTGAGATAGTCAACGGATTATCGATACTAGGCGTAGCTATGTCCTTAACGTGTCTCCAACCCTATCGCTTCGGCAAGATCGTGACGGTGGTCAGTTCGAAGAATGGTATCGTGTATACCTACCCACTACGCGTTCTCTACGAGAACCGTTCTAGGAATCTTCACACGATACTTCTACTCGAGATGGATACGGATAAAGGGTACTTCATGAAGCCACCGGAAGCGATAAAGATACTCCTAGAAGCTCAGCAAATAGAAGGAATCGAAGTTCTTAAACCAAACGATAGCGTTGTGATTCTAGAACAGGTTTACGGTACCGGTAATCGAGTATACATCAAGCGAATCGAGGAACTTGCATCGGAAGCCGACGATCAGTATCGATACCCACCCTACACTCTAGTGATTCCCGCACCGAAACTTCATCCAGTAGAGGAAGAATGTTTAGAAGCATTAGCTAGAGGCTTCGTCGAGCTTCCGCGTAGAAGCATCGATGAAGATATTGAAGTACTGAAGAATGTGATGCAGATCGTGAGGAAGCTAAGAACTAAACTCGTTGAGGAAATTCGTTAGTGCAAGAATTGTTTGGAGCCGCCGCCGGGATTTGAACCCGGGACCTCCGCCTTACCAGGGCGGCGCTCTACCAGCTGAGCTACGGCGGCACAGTCCTTTCCCTCCATCCGTGCCTAGCCGTAATAAGTCTTCATTTCTCATCGGTTGATTGCTTGATGCCGTACTTTCGTTCAAGTGCTCGCTCGACATCTATGTCTAGGAGGTTAGCTATGCTTATAGTCCATGCAAGTACGTCGGCTATCTCCTCCTCTATTCTCGTCTTGTCACCGCTGAGCAGAGCTTCCGCTAGCTCACCGACTTCCTCCACTAACCATGTGAAGGTGGCGTAGAGCCCTCGAGCGCGATCGCGTTCGTAGAATTGTCTACGCATGTATTCCTGAATGTCCCTCAACTCCATGGATGCCCACGCTCTGATAGGTGCTTAACCATAAATACCGTTCTGTAGTGCTTTCGACGTAGGGTTTTGGTATGCAGATACAGCTAGAATTCGGAAGGATTGTGATCAACGGTGTAGAGTATCGCGAAGACGTTGTGTTGTGTGGAGAGAATATAGTTCCTAGACCTAAGCATTTATCGAAGCATAAGGCTAAGCTCTACGGACATACACCTCTTACGCGTGAGGAGATGGAACACATTGTTGCGTTATGCAGAGACTTCGACGCAATATTCATCGGTAAAGGTATGGAGGGAGCGTTACCCATAGAGAACGATGTGCTTGAATTCCTTAGACAGCTATCGAAACCTATATACATAGATACATCGCCGAAGATCGTTGAAATGCTTCGTGGTTTCGGTGGAAGAGTGCTTGCAGTGATACACATAACGTGCTAGTACAAGGTTGATCATTGTGGAGACGTGGCTTAGCGATCCGTGCAAACGGTTAGAGAAATACATTGCGAACTTCGAAGCAAGCCTTCGAACACTTCGCGTACTAGACTCCACGGCGAAGAAAGTTCTGGACCTAGCCCTTAGATACCTCGAGGACTCCAAGTACTTCTTAGGAAAGGGAGATTGTTTGACGGGATTAGTAACGATATCCTATGCAGAAGGATTACTAGATGCGTTGCGTATGATGGGAGCTATCGAGATCGAGTGGATTCGAGCTGAAGAGCTTAGAGTCGTGGTTGCTGGTTCCTTCGATATCGTTCATCCAGGACACATCGAGTTCCTTAGATGGGCTTCGAACCTCGGAAACAAGCTCTTCGTAATCGTTGCTAGGGATTCGACGTATAGAAGGTTACGAGGTATAGAACCAGCAATGAACGAAGTCGATAGGCTACGTGTGGTATCCAGCATTAAGTACGTCTACGATGCTGTGCTGGGTTCAGAACACGACTTCCTCGAACCTCTAGAGAGGTTGAAACCCCACATTGTTGCTCTTGGACCGGACCAGAGAATCGATGAGAAGGATCTGGAGGAAGAGCTTCTACGTCGAGGCATACGTGCGAAAGTTGTTAGGATGCGTAGCCGGGTAGGTAGCTACTCCTCTACTTCGATTAAGCGTCGGATTCTCGAACTCTATAGGTTGTATGCTGGTGTGTAGGATTCTAGGATGCGGGGCGCGTATACCTCTAATGAACGGAAGCCTAGCTTCTTAGCGTTACGACCGGAGATCGCGTTCTTGAAGGCTGATATAGCGTTGGGTTCTCCGTGAACTAAGAATACCTTGTTAGGCTTGGGAGTGATGCTTCTCAGATAATCGTAGAGTTGTTGTCTATCGGAGTGCCCAGAGAATCCTTCGATTGCGTAGACCTCCATGTTGATCTTTATGGTCTCGATCTTGCCATGTTCGCCAACGAACGTGACTTCCTTAGCACCATCCTTTACCTTCCTACCTAGCGTACCCTCGATCTGGTAGCTTACAAACACGATGCTGTTCTTGGGATCGGGTGCTAGGAGTTTGAAGTACTCAACAGAAGGTCCTCCAGTAAGCATACCGGAAGTCGCTACGATGACGCAGGGCTGTCGTTCTTCAACGATGTCGATTCGCGGCTTATTTCGATCAACTCTCTGGAATTGTTCGTGTTTGAACGGATTGATTCCTTCCTCAAGCATTGCACGCAAAGGTTTCGCAAGTAGTTCTGGATACGCTGTGTGTATCGCGGTAACTTCCTCTACAAGTCCTTCGATGTATATCGGTATTTCGGGAAGCTGTTTATTCTCCAATGCTTCCCTCAATACTAGCAGTATCTCTTGTGCTCGCCCTACGCTTAGTACAGGTATCAATACCTTGCCTCCGCGTTCAACCGTACGCTTGATGATTTCTATGAGCATTCGTTCAGCTTCTTCTCTACGTGGTTGATTCGTTGCTCCGTAGGTGGTCTCCATTATCAATGCATCTACGCGCGGAAATACGTAGTCGGCGCGTTCGAGAAGCCTTGTCTTGCCGAACTTGAAGTCTCCCGTGTAGACAATGTTGTAGAAGCCGTTCCCTATGTGTAGGTGTATGATTGCGGATCCCAGTATGTGACCAGCATTGTATAGAGTAAGCCTTACATCTGGAGCTATATCCGTAACTACGTTGTAGCGCAAAGGTATAGTATGTAGAAGCATGACTTCGACGTCCTTCATGGTGAACAGAGGTTCTTGACCGCTCTTCTCGAGAATCTCTATGAAGTCCTTGAGTAGGAGTATCATTAGATCTCTCGTTGCTTGCGTTGTGTATACGGGTCCTCGATACCCATACTTGAATAGGTAGGGTACGAGCCCACAGTGATCTAGGTGTGCATGGCTTACTACAACCGCGTCTATATCCTCGGGCTCTATGCCTACCAGATCGAGGCGTGGAAACGCGTTCGGACTTAGACCTCTACCTGGATTAATGCCGAAATCGAGTAGTATACGGCTTTCAGCTGTTTCAACGAGTATCGCGCTTCTCCCAACCTCTTGTGCTGCTCCTAGGAAGGTTATTCGAACGTAGTTGTTGCCATCTCTAGCGAGCAATACATCGCGGTGAATAGCTTCTCCAAGCTCTCTCAAGAAGTTTAACCTGTACTCCATGGCTTCGCGCTTGTAGAACATGGATACTATCTCTTCGTAGGTTCGACTCCGCATTGGTGGTGCACGCACTATCCTAGGTCTCCAACCGGTCTCTACGAGGATCTGATTAACTTTCTCAGCTACTTTCTTAGGGTTTCTAGCCTCTATCACAACCTCGCCGAGTACAGCATCGAACTCAACTCTCTCGATTCCTGCTTCTTTAGGTACTATGGATTCTATGATTTTCCTAGCTTCGTTAGGATCCTTCCTTATCGAGGGATCGGTCCTTATCACGACGCGTTTCTTGATAGTCTTAGCTAGCTGGCTGAGTATACCCGTGTGCTCGAGGAGGAACTTAGGGTTCCGTACGTATATCGCGATCTCGGGACCTTCGAACTCGAGCCTGGTTACCTGTGCTTCCGGTGGTAGGAGACGGAATATAGTGTTCCTGATGTGGGCTAGATCTATCTTGAAGCTCATGTCGGTACACGACCCAATAGCTTCTTTATCTCAGATATGGAGAACGTGCGTTCCTCGTATCGATCTCTAGTGATGGTAACGACGTCTATCCCTTCGCCGCTGAAGACATCCCTGTAGCTAGCTGCAACGATGGCTTTCACAGCTAGCTCTACGGCTTGCTCGATCGGCATACCAGGATCGTAAGCACTCTCAATGACACCTATAGCTATTGGGGAACCCGAGCCCGTAGCAACGTACCGTTCTTCGGTGACATCGCCAAAGTATTCTATGGCAAACAGTTTAGGTCCTTCGTAAGGATCGTACCCTCCTAGTAGTAGCTGAACTATGTATGGAGAGTACTTGGAGTTGTTCAGCACTAGCCCGAGGAGGTAAGCTATGCAACGTAAGCTTACCGGTCGCCCCATCGAGATCTTGTGGTAATGTATCTGAGCCCTTACGAAGTCGGCGAGAGCCTGTGCATCCGCTACAAGTCCAGCAGTCGTTATGGCAGCTCTGTCGTCTATCCTCACGATTTTCTTAACTCGTTTGTGAGCTACGTAGATACCGGCAGTAGCGCGTTTATCCGCTGCTAACACTACGCCATCGTTCAGTACTATGCCCACCGTTGTGGTTCCCCGTAACGCTCTCTGTATAGCTTTCCCGAGCTCATCACCGTAGATGTGGTTCAAGCATATACACCTCGAGAAGCGCTTCCAGCTACGTTCTTTGCGCAAACCTAATAAATTTGTTCGAGCTCCGAGACCCTCGATCTAGGTGCTGGCGGTGCAGGAGCACGTGATAGAGCTACCTAAGATGGTTGTGGTAGGGCGTGGGGTTCGTAGATACGTTGCGAAGTACTTGCTTAGCTTAGGCACGGGCAAGAAATGCTTCGTAGTTTCCGGTTGCGGTGCTACGAGGGGTATAGCTAAGGAAGTCGCTGAGTCGTTGATGGACGGAGGATTCGAAGTTTCTCAAATCTGTGTTTCGAGTGCACACGTAGATGAAGTTGATCGCGTCGAGCTTGAGGCTCGAAGCTATGCACCCGACGTGATCCTGGGTGTAGGTGGCGGCAAAGCTATCGATGTTGCTAAGGTGGTTGCGTACAGGTTGAGGAGACACTTCGTATCGATTCCTACAGCTCCGTCGCACGATGGCATCGCATCTCCCTTCGCTTCAGTGAAGGGGTTTGAAAGACCTACTTCCGTGAGGACAACCATGCCTATACTCGTTGTCGCGGACGTTGAAGTCATCTCTAGAGCCCCTAGAAGACTCATCGTAGCTGGATGTGGAGACCTAATAGGTAAGTTTAGTGCAATCTTGGACTGGAGACTTGCTCACAGACTTAGAGGCGAGTACTATGGAGAGTACGCAGCGTCTCTGGCTCTTCTCTCAGCGAAACACGCTCTTCGAGCGGCGCGTGCTCTCTCAGCCAAGAAGATCCCGGAAGAGGCTGTGAGAACACTTGTTGAAGCATTAATCTCGAGCGGGGTAGCCATGGGGATAGCTGGATCTACGAGACCCGCTAGTGGTTCGGAACACATGTTTGCGCATGCACTCGATATCGTTGCTAACTACCCGGCGCTCCACGGAGAAGAGGTAGGTGTCGGAACCATAATGATGCTGTACCTCCATGGATCTCCTATGTGGAGGAAAGTACGTAAGGTACTGCGAAGAATGGGGGCTCCAACGACGGCCAAAGAGCTTGGTGTGAGGGACGTAGACATCATAGAAGCTCTAGTACGAGCACATACGGTGAGACCAGAACGCTACACAATTCTTGGTGAGAAGGGGCTTTCGTGGGAAGCAGCAGAACGGTTAGCACGGGTAACGGGGGTCATAGATTAGATGCTCAGTACAGGCCGGCTACGTCACCGAATCCGTGCGTTGGGAGAGATATCATCATCGCAAAATGCATTGCTAGGATCCGCTCCTAACGAATCTATCTACGTACGTTACAACGCTGTACTTTTCGAGGAATCGATATATCTCTTCGGCTACGATAACCTTCACTATCTGTAGATCGCGATCGTACAGAACCTCGGGAGGCGTAACGATCTTAACCTCGTTATTTTGCTCATCTATCGAAACCTCGAACTTGTCCGGTGGGATCCTCCTATACCTTCGATGCAGTAGGTACTGTACCTTCTCTACATCGCTCTCGATAACCTTGACTATCCTGTACGTACATACCAGTGTTTTGCCAGCGAGTGGATGATTGAAGTCTATGAGTACACGTCCTCCGCTAACGGTCTTAATCACCCCAACGTTTCCATCAAGGTTCACAACCTTGCCGACCTCTGGAGCTATTCCGTATCTAAGAAGCTCTCTTACGCTAAGTAGACGCCGTTTCTTAGGATCGTACGGTCCATAGGCTTTCTCCGGGGGTATCTCGATTGTGAACTCCTTACCAACCTCTCCAAACTTCTCGATATGCTCCTCGAGTCCAGGAATGAGTCTGCCCTCACCTACTATGACTAGCAGTGGTTCGTATACCTTGTTTGGATCGTACTTCCCTTCGCGTTTCGCAATCTCTTCGATCGACGTATCTACGAGTTCTCCCGTATCCTTAACCCTTATAACGTAGTCTATCAAGACGAAGCTGTTTCTAGGGATCGCCATGGTCTTAACCGATCTAGCCGTAGCGGGTAAGGGGTAAAAAGTTCTCGTACCGAGGCGAAGCGAGAATAAATATTCTTACAACGAGCAAGTTCGCGGGATCCTTATGGATATGGAGTACGAAGTTAAGATACCCATACCAAGCATACGAGAGATAGAAGAAAAGCTGAGGATCCTAGGTGCTACGCTCGTAGATGAAGTCGAGGAAGAAGATTTCTACGTAGATCTGAGACCGTGCATAGATCTACGAGCTCGCGATATGGCTCTTAGGATACGTATAAAGAGAAGTCGTTTAACCAAGAGAACGAGCTCGGAACTAACGTTTAAGGGACCCAAACTCGTTCCGAACATGAAGGTAAGGAAGGAGATCTCTGTCGATGTTAGCGATGGTAACAAACTCCTCGAGATAGTCAAGGAGCTTGGATTCAGAACCTACATCGTTAGGAAGAGAAGGAAAATCTATCGTTACGGTCCATACAAACTCTTCCTAGATGAAGTCCAGAACCTTGGTACGTTCCTAGAAATAGAGGTAGAGGGTGTGAAGAGCGTAGACGAATTCCGTGAACAGATAAAGAAGTTCGTGTCGCTGCTCAAGGTATCTGAGAACTTCATATCGAAATCATACCTAGAAATGATACTAGAGAGAATAGAGGGGAAGCAAGAGTGAAGATTCCAAAAAAGAGTTTTGAAAAATGGTTATGGTTGATTACATCATCTATTTGTGTTAGCGTTATCCTGCTAGCTTCTTGCTGAGCTGAATGGTTCCGTAGATCGATGCTGCGGCAGCGATTAGTGCTAGTATCAGCGCTATGATTACTAGCGTCTGTACGGTGCCTACCGAGCTCTTGACGTCGTCGACCTTCTTACCTAGATCGCTCTTAGCGCTCTCCACCTTGCTTGCAATGTCGGAGACCTTACCGCTCAGCTCATCCTTAGCCTTGCCAATCTTGTCGCTGATGGTGCTCGCAGCGCTGTCGATAGCCGTCTTCAGATCGCTCTTCACTGCATCGATCTTGTTGCCTAGGCTGCTTACATCGCTCTTGAGGCTAGATACATCCTTCTCGATGCTCGAGATCTTCCCTTCAATGCTAGCTAGAGACCTCGTAACGCTGTCTACGCCGCTCTTCACAGTATCGATCTTGCTACTTAGCTCGCTTAGCTTGCTGCTTAGAGCACCTACATCCTTAGCCACATCGCTTAGCTTGTCAGCAACTTCTTCTAGCTTCGGAGCGATATTGCTTAGATTAGCCACGGCCTTGCTTAGATCTTCAGCAGCCTTGCTTAGAGCACTCTCGATAGCACTCTTGACTTCGTCTGGTAGCGTAGATAGAGCATCGATCTTGTTCGAGATCAGCGTTAGCACCTTCTTTAGCTCCGCAACATCATCGATTGTTGCTACGCGGCTCAGGTTACTAATTACCACAGCGTAGCTAGCACCGGTCTGCTTCAGCTCGGTACCGCTTCTGTAGATTAGTGCGATCTTGTAGACTCCGGGCTCTAGGTATGGTAGGAAGATTGCTGGCACTAGCTCCTTAACTTCGGTTCCGTAGGTGATCTTGCGTCCAACGATCCTACCACTGCTGTCGGTCGACCAGCCCTGTACGCACTCCTGAGCTAGTGGTAGGTAGGTATCGTTGATTACAGCGCCAACGAATGTTACACCAGCTGGGAAGCCGCTACCGATCACGGCGATCTGTCCAGCGCCGACCAGTACTGGGTAGGAGACCTCAACCTTCTCTAGACCGCCTTCAGACTTAGCCTTCTCGTACAGCCTCTGGTACTCGGTTAGCGATACTAGTATCACCTTTGGCACTACGTAAGGCTTCACGTTCTTTAGGAACATGGTTCCGTTGTAGAAGTAGTCCACGTCGACAACCTCTCTTACAACGCCGTACTCCAGTACCTTAATCGTTACGTCGTAGCTACCCTCCGTCACTGCTGGCACGGCGAAGCTATCTCTAACACAGCCATCATCACCTACATATCCTTCACTCACCTTAATGTTTCCGAAGTAGATCTCGTACTCGTAGCCTGGTGGTAGTCCGCATGCTACAACTCCTAGTATATCGCCCATGTACTCGGATGGCAGATCGCTAACGACCTTGATATCGCAGTACTTGGTGGTCTCGTACGTAGCGCAGGGCTCAGCAATTACTTGACCGAATAGTGGGTGCTTAGCGCTAACTCTGTAGTCTGGATAGTACAGTGATGGCGTCTTTCTATACCAGTACGCTAGAGCACCAACGATGATCTTGTCCGTGTACTCGAGTCCAAAGGCATCCTTACCCCATACCTCGTGAGCTCCAGCGCTAATGTTGAATGGCAGCTCGAACTCTAGGGTTACGTTGCCATCCTTACCCATTCTCACAGTGTAGTCGTTCACCTTCTCAGTCTCGCTCCACACGACCTTCACTATGGGCTCCTTATCGAGGTATATCGATAGCGTGTTGTTCACGTTCTCATAGGTTCCAGGACCGAATCCGAAGGCTATCACCAGTACCGTACCGTTCGGCTGTACTGCTGGTGCAGAGTAGCACTTCACGGTTAGCGTTGTTGAATCTAGCTTACAGCTTGCGGGTTCTGGTAGAGCTCGTAGTAGTGGCCTTACTAGCATGCCTGGAGCTCTGAAGGTCTGGTTGAATTCTGGTGCTTGTACTAGCTTGATGTATAACTTCGAGGTGTTGAAGTCAGGGCTAGTTACGTCGAGGACACCCTTGTACCATACTTCGAATACGTAGCCGTTATCTTCTATGCGTGCTGCAGTATCAGTGGATAGTACACCGTTCACGTAGCTTAGGTTGCCTGGGTAGACGTAGGTGATGGTCTTGTTCAGTGTTATGCCGTAGTAGTCGATTGTGAGGGTAGCGTTCTGTATAGTTACGGTGTATCTCCTGAGCAGTAGCTGGTACATGGGTATCGTGACGTTGGCAAAGCCCTCTGCTATTAGTGGTAGATGTCTTGCCTTAGCTTCTTGCTCTATCTGTGAAGCTAGCTGTGCATAGTCAGTATTGTTGGTAGGTGCCGTACCGATTATACACTTTGCTTGACTTGGTGGTGCTATGTTGAAGAGCAGGTAGGCATAGAAGTACTCAGTGCCAGACTTGTTGATGGTGTTAGTCTTCGTTACGTTGGAGCATAGCGCTACTGGCGGGGTCTCCGACATGTTCATGACGGTCATCTTCATGTCGTGACTGGTAGCGTTGAACTTCATGATGACGGCGTAATTCTTTCCTCCATACTTGAAGGATAGCATTAGACCTTCCTGAGGTAGCAATCTA
>JAMOOB010000149.1 GCA_027066265.1 Desulfurococcales archaeon | reverse complement strand
ATACGCGATTCCCTGCGTTATCGAGAGGTATACGGTGAGGAGGATCGTTATCACTAGCGCGATCTGCACCATCCTAGATGGATAGCCGTAGAGAACCACTACCTGAAGCGCTTGGCAGAGCAGTGGTACGGGCGAGGTGTAGGCTATGGCTCTCAGTACCATCGGAACCAGCGTCACTGGAATGTATAGTCCGGAACCCGCTAGCAGAGCTGGAACCAGGGTGTTGGGAACGATCCACGGTCTGCTTATGTTTGTGTAGAACGTTATGGGCAGCGCTATAGCTAGGGAGTAGAAGGCTAGCGCGAAGCTCGATAGGATTAGGGGTACGAGTAGGAGTAGATAGGTTACGAAACCTTCGAGACCCGCGATGAGTGTTAGTGTTGGAGCTAGGTAGAGCGTTGATGCTAACGCCATGAAGGGAGTTCTTACGAGTGCTAGAGCTAGGTAGTAGCTCCTCATAGAGGTTGCTTCGAGTATCGTTTGAAGGACTCCGATAACCTTGGCTTCGTTGTACACGGTCTGAACGGTATCGTTCACGATCACGGCAACCAACGAGATTACGCTCGATAGACTTACGCTCAGCACCAAGGCATCTCGTAGACTTAGTTCGGTACCGAATAGCTCACCCATTCTTCTACACACAACATCGATTCCACTCATCGTTGCTGGAAGGAACAGTACTCCGAAGGAGAACAGCAGGGGAATGATCCACATCACCACGTATTCGCTGATGAATCTCCTAAACCATACGATCTCTCGGTATAGAACAGCTATAGAGATGCTTAGCAAACTCATCGCTTTCCACCCACGATAGCTATGTAGGCATCTTCGAGCGATGGTTCTACGATCGAGAAGTCGAGGATCTTAACATCGAGCTTCCTAGCTAGATCGAATACCGTTTGAGCAACCTCTTCCCTACGACTACGTACGTACATAGATACGTTGAGAGCATCACCTTCGTCAACAACATCGATCCTCTCGATAGCCAAGCCTTCGCGTAGTAGATCTACGAACCTAGCTCTATCCGAACCACCGACCCGGATAGATACCCTATGAAGTAGACCTAGCTTCTCCTTCAGCTCCCTAGGGCTACCGCTAGCAACCACGGTACCTCTATCGATGATCGTAACCTCGCTAGCTATCTGCTCGATCTCGTACATGTTGTGACCCGTAACGAGCACCGTCTTACCTTCTCGCGAGAGATCGACGATCAGCTTCCTAACCATCCTAGCGCTCTCAACATCTAACCCAAGCGTAGGTTCGTCTAGTAGAAGAACTTCGGGATCCATGAGCAACGCCTTCGCTATCGCAAGCCTAGCCCTCATACCGAGGCTGTACGTGTAGTAAGGACGTTTCGAAGCACCCATCTGCTCCAATCCAACGAGTTCTAGAACTTCCTTAGCTCTCCTCCTAGCCTCCGACAACGATAATCCTCTTAGGAGACCGTAGAATACCAAGTTTTCGAATCCCGATAACGACATGTAGAACCCCTTCGATACGTCGAGAACGATACCGATCCTCTTCCTAACCTCGTTAGCTTCCTTAACAACGTCGAAGCCGGCTACCCTTGCGCTACCTCCATCGGGTAGGAGTAGCGTTGCGAGTATCCTAACGGTAGTAGTCTTACCAGCTCCGTTGGGTCCAAGCAGAGCGTGTACCGAACCCTTGGCAACGCGAAAGCTTATTCCTTTCAACGCTTCTACGATCCTACGCTTCCTGAAACCCTCTCTAACCACGTACTGCTTCCTAAGGTTCTCGACCTCTATCCCATACACTATCCATGCACCTCCTCCAGATGCGTTGGTGAGGTACGTGCTAAAAAGTCGTTGAGTGAAGAGCTCTCAACATCGATCAATCCTTTCACAAGTGTAGATTCGCGCAGTTATGCATAGAGTTGAACGAAGATCGAGCAAGTTCATTAAGGATCGCTTCACCGAAGCTATGGATGGGGAGCCTCCATGGTTAAGCTGAGCAGTCGTGAACTCGCATACTACTTCGTTCTCCGCAAGATCTTCGGAGAACAGCCCTTCAACGTTGGGAACGCGATCGATGTACTGAAGGTGTTTGGTAGTAGAAGGGTTGCTAGAAGGGTTCTGAAGAAGCTTGCTGCAAAGGGGTTCCTAGAGAGGTTGGATCCCGTTACGTATAGGGTAAGGGATTTCTACGAAGCGCTGGAGGACTATCTACGTGAATACTTGGCTCAGAGGTTCTATCGAAACGCTAGGTCCATGGGTATGGACATCGTGGTCAGGGTAGATAAGGTTGGTAAGAGCGTGGTCATCGATGGTTGTAGAGAAGTTGGTGGAATGGTGGAGATCCTTAGGAAGGTTCTAGGTAGCGTAGAGTGCATTGATACCGCTGAAAAAAAGGTGGTTATCGGT
>JAMOOB010000148.1 GCA_027066265.1 Desulfurococcales archaeon | reverse complement strand
ATCGTGAAGCTAATCGATTCAGTCGGTGGATACTCGAAGAAGTACCTAACGCAGCAAGATATCGCTAGGATCGTGAACGAATCCCAACGCTCTTCCCTAGGACCCGTGGATCCAAGACTCGTCGTCTTCGTCTACAACGCTACGGCTAGCTATGCAAGAGTTTTCGGAGCTGTGAACGTTAGCGATACCCTTCTCGCTAGAACGATCCTCGAGATCCTAGAGAGTACGCCTCTCAACCAAAGTCCTCTGCTGAAGGCGTACGGCTACGCATTGCTTCGAGCGATCGAGATCCTCGACGAGGTTCAGAACCGTAGCAACGTACTGATGTTGACGGCGTACACCGAAGAGGATCTGCTTCCCAAGCTCGCGAACGAGATTGCTTTGGAGAGCATCGAAGCGTTGCCGAAGATAGTTGCGTTCGGAGCGCAGCCGATGAAGATGGACGGCATTACGTTGCCTCCGCAAGCAGTGGTTTCGATAGTTAACAGATCCGTAGACGTATGGCTTGGACGAATCAACGAAACGATGGCCACCATCGACATCCTCCAAACGCTAGCCCCATCAATCAAGGTGTTGCCGAAGAACGTCGTTATGCAAGCGATTCTCGAAGGAGCATCTCCTTCGCTAGCTCTAGAGATCCTTAACGAGAGCCCTATTCCGGTACCCAGCAACGTTAAGGAGATTGCGTTGAGCATCCTTGCACGATACGATCCTCGAGCCGAGGGCGTGTTGATGAAGAACGGAACGGTTCTGAAGATGGCGGTGCTGGAGGCAACGAAACTCATGCTGAACGCAACACCTCTAGCAAACGTTTCGAGTACGGTACTCGAAGAACTCTATGCATCGAGTTGTAGTCCTAGCGAAATCGAGGAGATTGCGAAGAGTTTCGTAGTGGAAGAAGCTTCGAAGCACTTAACTCAGTTCGCTGAAAACGTTAGCGTTCCAGAGAAGGATCTCCGTAGATTGATCGATGTAGCGGTGAGCGAGTGGAGGAACGTTGTTGAGAACGCTAGCTACGCACGTACCGTAGCCATCGAGTTCGTAGCGAACGTAAGCAACATGAGCGTCGACGACGTTGCGAAGATCCTCGAGGGTAGGTACCTAGAGGTTGCTCGCAAACTAGTGGTCGAGAACATCGTTAAGCACGTACCGAACGCAAGCGAGGAAGTTGTTGAGCTCGTTAACGACGTAGCTAACCTCTATCCATGTAGCTACAGCGATCTCGTTGAGAAGATCGTCGAGTTCCTAGACAAGCACTTCTCGATGCCTAGCAACGTATCGAAGATCTTCGAATCGATGGGTGTAGACATCGATACCCTGCGCAAGCTCCTCATGGATAGCGTTAGGAATGCTCTCCTAGCCAACGCTTCGAAGATTAGCGAGAACGACGTCGAGAAGATAGCTAGCTACCTCTACCAATGCATGGAGAAGAAGTTCAGCGGATTGCTCAACATGCTTGCTTCGAGCGATGGTAGAGCCATGGTCGTGATGCTCGAGCTTCGCAACGGTTCGAGCAAGGAGATCTACGAGGATCTGCTGAACGTCAAGGAGTACGCTTCGAAGGTATTCAACGCATCGGCGTACCTCTACGGAATCGTCCCCACAGCGGAGGAGTTGAAGAGGGTAGGTCTATCCGATATAGAGCTAGTTAACAGACTCAGCATGGTTGCTACGATCGTGGTGCTGCTCCTAGTCGTGAGGAGCCTCGTAGCTACCGCAATGCCTTTCCTAGGAATAGCATCGTCGCTCGTAGTAGCGTTCGGAGCTACGTACTTCGCAGCTCTCTACCTAGTTCCGATACACAACGTTGCACGTACCGTGATGATGGTTACTGCGATGGGTCTAGGAATAGACTACGCAACGTACTACGTATCTAGGTTCCGCGAATTCCTTGCCAAGGGTCTGAGCTCTAGGGATGCTGCTCGAGAAGCTCTCGCTAGAAGCATAGACGCTATCTCGGCATCGGCGCTCACCGACATCATAGCCTTCGCATCGCTCTCCCTAGCCTGGGACGTACCCTACCTAAAGTCTCTAGGCGTTGCGATACCTATAGCGGTAGCCACGGTCTACCTAGCATCCATAACCCTGATCCCCGCCATCACGGCGCTGGTAGGTGGTAGGAAGTGGTTCTGGTGGCCATTCACGAAGTTCAGCTTCGTGGAGGTTCGTAGCAGGTTCGTGGCTACGGTTACGAGGTTCCGATGGATCGTGGTAGCGCTGTTGCTACTCGTAGCGATACCCTCGATACACAGCTTCGTTACGTTCAGCGGTAGCCACGACATATCGCTGTTCCTACCCGAGCGTAGCGATGCTAGCTACGCTCTGAACATACTCGAGCACAGGTTCAGCGTGGTACCGACCTCAACGATGTTCGTAGTCCTCGAAACC
>JAMOOB010000147.1 GCA_027066265.1 Desulfurococcales archaeon | reverse complement strand
ATCTAGTGCATCGATACGTTTATCCAACGCATCTATCCTCTTATCAAGATCATCGATTCTCTTGGAAAGCTCTTCGAAAGCACCCTCCAGCCTAGCTAATCGTTTCTCCAACCTAGATACCCGTCCTTCGAGACCAGCCATCCTATCCTCGATCCTAGCCATCCACTTCTCTAGGTTCGCTACCCTAGACTCTAGATGGAGTACTCTATCCTTCAGATCCTCAACAACACGTTTGAGAGAATCCACGTCCTGCCTGGTGGCGACCTCCTTCAGTATGGCGTTGGCTAGCGCCAACCTTAGATCGGGTTCTAGAGCGTACTCCGAAGCTAAGAGCTTAGCCAACCTCTTCCTAGAATCAACGTCGTGTTCAAGTTCCTCGATGAGTTTCGAAGCTATCGACATAGCCAAGCTCCGAATCCCTAGGCTCTAGACGAACTAATAAATGGTGTGCAACACGTTTACCTAGATCGATACGTGTATCAACCTACCTAGGTTCGGTACCTCGACTATGCGTACCTTCACATCGAACGTCTTGGACAGTAGCTCCTCGGTGAGTACCTTGCTAACCTCTCCGTGGGCTATCGTAGCTCCGTTCCGTAGAAGCATTGCACGATCGCAGAAGTCTAGGGCTTGCTTAGGGTCGTGGAGAACCATCAGCGTAACGATCTTCAGCTCCTTGCTTAGGTCTCGTACTAGGTGTAGGACTTCCAGCTGATGCTTGGGATCTAGGTGTGCTACGGGTTCGTCGAGGAGTAGAAGCGTTGGTTTCCTAGCTATGCACGTAGCTAGGGATACGCGCTGGAATTCGCCGCTGCTAAGCGTTGCAAGGTCTCGATCTAGTAGATGCTCTATGTCTAGAACCTTGGCGACCCACTCGATTCTCTTCAGAACCTCGTTCCTTGGAAGGGCTAGGGGGTAGAGCGAGGTTTCCAAGACTTCGCGTACCCTCATCCTGAACCCAGGTGTTCGTTCGAGGCTGCTGTAGGCTACGAGCTTCGCGTACTCCCTCCGGCTATACTCGTAGATATCCTTGCCGAGTAGCTCGACGCGGCCACCGCTCTTCCTAACGATTCTCGCTAGTACTCGTAGAAACGTTGTTTTTCCAGCTCCGTTCGGCCCCATGATCGCAACGAGTTCGCTTCGCCATGCTTCGAGCGATACGTTCCTAAGGATCTCGACCCTACCTAGACGAGCTCGAAGGTTCTCTACGACTAGGTCCGGCATCTCGATGTCACCACGAGGTAGGCTAGCATGGGTGCTCCAACCATGCTCATGGGTATCGAGACCGGGAGTTCGCCGAGGGTAGAGAGCTGGGATACGGCTCTAACGAAGAGGTCTGCTGCTAGGGATAGAGCTACTCCGCAGAGCATCGATGTCGATAGGTGTTTCCTAGCTTCGTCCCCAACCATCATCCTAGCTATGTTGGGTGCTAGAAGACCTAGGAAACCAACGATCCCTACGAAAGCAACGACCGTACTCGTAGCTACGGCTGCGAGGGTTACGGCTAGGAACCTCGTTGCCCTCGGATCGTAGCCGAGCTGATGGCTGTACTCATCGCCTAGAACCAGAGCGTTGAGCCTCTTCCAGAGGAGGAAGCTGGTGGTTACGCAGATCGCTGCAACGATGAGCATGGTCTCGACGTCGCTCTTCGTTGCGTAGGCGAAGGATCCTAGGAGAAGGATGTGTGCGTGTCCAAGCCTTTTCGATGCCCATAGGTAGAGCGCTACGTGGGATGCACTCGAGAAGAAGGTGGATACAGCGATACCGGCGAGCACCAGCGATGCTACGCTCATACCGGCTAGGCTAGCTATGGTGTTGGTAAGTAGGTACGCCGTCATCGCGCCTAGGAACGCTGCTAGTATCAGGGTGTTTCTAGGGACGTAGGGAACGACTAGGAGTAGGAGAAGTATGGCGAGCAGCGCACCGCTGGGAAGACCGAGGAGGAAGGGATCCGCTAGGTAGTTCCTCGTAGCGTACTGCATCAAGCTACCCGCGAGAGCAAGCATGGTACCCGCAACGATTGCGGTCACGGTTCGGAGAACTCGGAGCATAGCTACGGGGCTACTCATCGACGCTACGCAGAGAGGGTCTTCGAAACCCGTGGATCCGTAGGCTAGGGATAGGATGGATAGGGCTAGGCACGCGATGAAAAGGGTTGGGAAAAGGATTCGGGTATCCATGGCATGCACTCTACGTAGCTACCGCTACACCGAGCTGCTTAGCACTGTAGACATCGCTACGCTGAGGCTCTCCAAAGATCTCGGGGTGCAGTATCTTGGCGAGGAGTAGCACGGCTTTCGAAATCCTTGGACCGGGTCGCGTAAGCATATCGTCTGCTTCCCCGGTCAGTACGTAGATCCTACCCTTCTTTGCAGCCTCGACCTCGCTG
>JAMOOB010000146.1 GCA_027066265.1 Desulfurococcales archaeon | reverse complement strand
GAAGATCTAGAGGACTTCGTTCCCGTAATAGCACTTCCTCCTAATGTTGCTGAACCGCCAAAGCAACTCTTCGAGATCATAACGGAACGTGAGCTCGACGATGCGTACAGGATGGTGTGCTTGAGGTGTGGAGCTTGCTGTGAGTTCTGTGCAGGAGGCTTTGTATTCGATCACGAGGTTCCTATCGTAGGTTCCGAGTACGTGGATCGCGAAAACTTCGAAGATGTAGAGATCCCGTTCGTAGGTAGGGTACGAGTGTACGCATTGAGGAACGTTAAGGGAAGGTGTAGAGCATTCGATGCCGTGTCCCGAACATGTATGGTACACGATAGGAAACCCATTGCTTGTCTAATCATGTACTGCGGACTCGTGGCTGAGAAACGAGGCTCCATATACGTGTATACGTGTCGAGGCAGTGGATGTAGGTACGTTGCTTGGGAAGGTAGCTTAGAGGTTCTTCGAGCCAAGGTTCGATCCTTGATCAAGTCTATCGCGTTGAGAGAGTGTCGAGCGCTGCGAGGATGGATGCGATGAGGGCTAACGTAGCGTTAAGCATCGTGGTTCCTAGGTAGATAGCATCAGAGATCCCTGCTCCACCGATTCGAAGGATCGTGGTTCTACCTCTACGAACGAGGAAGTATGCTAGGTCCGTATAGATAGCTATGCCAAGTACGAAGGGTAGCGGGAGTGCAGTCAACGTATCTATGCCTACAGAAGCTGCTACGATGGTGGACGTTGTGAGAACGTATCGAACGACGTTTAAGTATATGGCGTTGTGGCTAGACGCGCTGTTGATAGCGGAGTAGGCACAGCACAATGGTAAGAGCGCCAAGCTCTGCACGATTTCGTTGCTTCGAATTGCTAGATCCAGCGAGAGAGCGAAAGGTAGTAGAAACCCTACGAGGTCGAGCTCTACCCACGCGATGCGTATACCTCGAACACCCAATGCCCTCGCTAGGTAGAGCACTGAAGTTGCTACGATGGTGTCCAAGACCATGCTGTTCACGATCGTAGGCTTGATTACGTACGTAAGCCATACGAAGCTGATGGGCATGGACATCGATGCGAGGATCGTTAGCGTTAGTCGATGCAGCTTCATAAATCCCTTACTCCTAGGAATCTCGGTGATGTTGAGCCGATGTTTACGATACTCAAGGCTTATCACTATGCGTGTTCCGCGTATCCGAAGCTCGCTGCACCGCACCGTTTCTCGCCGCATGAGGACTACGATGTCTGTATGCTTACAGCTTACGCGGCGCTTGAAGAAGTTTCGTACCTCGGTGAAAGACTCGAGGAGCTGCGTAGAGGTTCTCGCACGCTTGCAGAGCTAGGTCTAGGCGAAGCAATGTCTCGAGCTGTGCAGAGAGCGTTGAGAGAGGTAGGTCATGGTCTAGACATCGGCATAGCTTTGTCGAGCCCCATAGCTACGGTGCTGGCGTACGGTACCGTTCGTGGAATGAGTTTCGGTGATGCGCTGAACATCGTTAAGCGAGCTCTAGTACTGAGCAAGCCCGAGGATGCAGTACATCTCGTGAAGGTGCTCAGACTGTTGGGGGGAGAATACGCGTGGTTTCTCGAGCAGTGCGATCTGAGCGAGCGTAGCGTTGAGGTTAGCGGTCTCAGCCTACGCAATGTATTGGAACGATTGAGTTCGGTCTCGAAGTTGTTCAAACCTTTCGTAGATCTAGATCGTGTTCTCGAGGTGGCATCGTTCATAAAGAAGGATCTGGATCGAGGAGAGGGATTGAACTTCGCTATCGTGAGATCGTTCCTTGCTCTCGCGAAGAGTATGGAAGGACTGGAGGTTGAGATTCCGCAGAAGTTCAGTTCCTCGATAGTGCTCAACCTACTGCGTCTCGATGGAGAACTGCGTAAGAAAGGTGTAGACCTAAGGTACTTAGTGCCGTACTTAGTGCTTGGGTTGGTAGAGATCGTTACGAGGGTGTAGGTATCGAGAGCTCGATCAAGGTAACGCCTTTGCGTGCTGGCAACGCAACGTTGTATACGGGAACACCGTTTACCACAGCGTGTAGCACCTTAGAATTGTGTGCATGTCCATGTATCGCTAGGTGAGGTTTCTCGTTCTCTCCTAGATGCTCTATCAATGGGTATCCTAGGTACTGATGTATGGAGGGAGGCTCCCCATTCACAGTAACGAAACTCGATGCATAGTGCGTAACGAGTACGACGAACTGACACGAATCGCGACACACACGTAGGAGTTCTCGCAATCTCTTCAATCGTTCCCTATAAATCTCGTGTATACTCGGAATGTGTTTAGATTGCCACTTCGTTGGTCTTAGCAAAACACCTCTACTTCCTACGATGCATATATCGATTCCACTCCTAAGCTGAAGCCTTAGAACGGAATCCGAAACCCAGTGAATCTCTG
>JAMOOB010000145.1 GCA_027066265.1 Desulfurococcales archaeon | reverse complement strand
GGATACGTAGACGAGGTGCTGGAGGAGGTTAGGAAGGATTACGATACCTACGTAGCGAAGATCGTAGAGATCCTCGTACGTAGAGAGCTCGTGCACTACATCGTTTCTCGGAAGATCGTCGATGCGGAGATGGGTATCGTAGGAACGTGGTGGTATCGAGGTGAGGAGATCGATGTGGTTGTTCGAGGAGAATCCCGTGCTCTCTTCATCGAGGTTAAGTGGAGCGATCTCGATAAACGAGAAGCGTTGTCGATAGCGAGAGAACTCGAAGCTAAGGCGAGCGTAAGCGGGTTGCAGCGAAGCATCAATACGTACCTTGTCGTTGCTAGAACGGTAGAGGATTGCAAACCTCTGTGTAGGGAAGGTCCCTACGCAGCGCTCGATCTACTCAAGTTCTTGGAGAAGATCTTCGTGGAAGAGAGCACCTCGACGCGTTCGCTTAGCTAGGCTTCGACGAGTTCCCTACCCTAGTAGCTACGCTGGGAACACCCCTAGCTTTGTCTACGTAGAGCTGCTCTCTTCGTAAGCGTAGCTAGATCCATCGCATGCGAATCCCGGTGTATTGAGCTGTGGAAAACCTTCTCTACAGGTTTCGAAAGCCATGCCGTAGCGAAGAACGATTCTCTGAACCGTGGTTAGGTAGCGGAAGCGTAGGGATGGTTCTAGGTATCGGTATCCATGGATCCTAGCACCTCGCTCTAGATACAGTTCGCGGAACTTGTTGGCTAGATCGGGGAACGCGTTCATCATCCTCCTAAGGTTGTCGGGCTTAGCTTTGTACGTCGAGCAAGTTACCTGTCTAGCACCGGCTTCCGCTACCCTAGCTACCAGCTCCTCGATCTGGTTAGGATCGTCGTTTAGGAACGGTATGATTGGGTCGAGCCTAACCGTAACCGGTACCCCACGGGAGCTAAGGATCTTCACAGCCTCCACCCTTCTGGATGGGGGTGGTGCACCGGGTTCCAACCTACGTGCAAGATTCTCGTCTAGCGTCGTTATGGTTACGGCAACCGCTACCCTTCCACGGAAACGAGTTAGGAGATCGAGGTCTCGAACAACGAGATCGCTCTTCGTAGTGATCAAGAGCCTAAACCCCTTCGATAGGATTAGGTGGATAGCTTTCCTCGTCAACCGAAGCTCTTGCTCGGGCGGTGTGTATGGATCGCTACTCGTAGCCATCTCGATCAGAGCACCTCTAGGAACCTTCTCGAGATCCTTCCTAAGCTTCTCAACGAAATCCTTCTTCGCGCGTGGCTGGAAGTGTCTAGGTATGTAGCTCGATGCGTAGCAGTAGAGACATCTATGACCGCAACCCGTGTAGGGAGACGCAACCCATTTGAGTGGGCATGTACATAGCTCCGATCTCCACGGATCGAAGAGTCTCAGCACCGAACCCTCCCATCTCCTAGCCAATGCCTAGGCACCGCTCCACGCATAGCCATGCATCGGTAGGAGAGCTATAGATCCACATCGTCGAGAACACAACGATTCCGTAAAACCTGGCTAACGAAGAGCTTAGCGATCCTCAGCTCATCGAGGAAGGTACGTATGGGCTACGCGAAGATCGAGGAGATCCACGGATTGATGAGGATAGAGATCGTTCCCTTGACCGAGGGGAAGCGTTGAAGCTCTTGAGAGGGGAAGCGTGTCGATGAGGGTAAGGATCGAGATAAGGTCTAGGTACCGGATCCTCGAAACTCACAACCGTAGCTCTCGTAGACACGGGTTTCACGAGCGAAACTCTCGATCTAGCTCTATCCATAGCGATAGCCGAGAAGCTATGTCTATGACCACCCCACTAAGCTCTATCAATATCCTCGGAGACGGGTGGAGGCATCGTCGAGAGCTACGTAGTTCCGTAGGCAGTCATCGCCAAGATCGCTACGGAGGATCGCAGCAGTAGAGAAATCGATGCAAACGCAATCGCGAACCCATACCTAGAAGAGGTTTCGGTAAGCGATTGCTTAGCGAAAGAACTCGGCATCCAGATACCCTACCCACGTAGAGGAATACGGAAGTTCGTCGACGATGATAAGCTCAGAGAAAGCGTACAGCGATGAAAGCAAGCGTTAATAGTCCTCAACCAAAACCATTCACCGGTCGATGAAGAACCGTTGGGCGTCTGAACCATGATGAAGTCCCCCTGCTCCTCACCGAGACCCCAACACCTCCATAACGCTCCCCACAACCACGTTCTACGAATACACAACCCCTCACCAAACTAAGAAACAACCTCCTCTCAATTCAATTTCTCGGATTCTATCCTCAAGCGACGAGCGCAGTTCAGTACGGTAATAGTATTCCTTTCAATTCCATTCTTGGGATTCCTGAGAAAGCAGTTGTTTACATCCGTGTAAGTAGAGAGGATCTTTCAATTCCATTCTTGGGATTCCGCGCG
>JAMOOB010000144.1 GCA_027066265.1 Desulfurococcales archaeon | reverse complement strand
TTGCAAGGATCAAGCTCTACCTAGAGGGTTCATCTACTCCTTACCACGTCGAGACCTACACCCTAGATCCATCGATGGCAAACCTACTGAACTTCTACACGTACTTCTATCCATACGAAGTATCCAGCGGACGCATAATCAAGGTAGTGGTTGAGCTAAAGGGGTGTAGCGGTAGATGGAATGCAAACGTATTCTATGCATATGCATTGCAGTACCTATCACAGACTCCAACCGTAGTCAAGGAATGGAGGTACTACCTAGAACCCTCGACAACACTACTCGAGTTAAGTGCATCCGAGCTCGCTAATTGGAAGGCTTTCGCGATATCCATACCATTCGTTAGCGGTGCTGGGTACTACCTCGAAGATCCACTAATTGAGGAGAAGTACATGGGTCTAGAAATCGAGAATGCTTACGACTCTTCCTGTAGTGTATATGCAAAGCTATGTATTGCGGATAGATGCTCACAGCAAGAATTCATTGCTCCAGGAACACGTTCAACTCTATGGATCTACGTCGACGATTCATTAGCTAGGAGACTCCTCCTTCAATTCGAAAACGCGAAACCCTACGCATTGATGCAACTAGAACTCAGAGCAGTATGTAGATCCGGTTCGATAACGTTGAAGGTCCGTGGCGTAGGTAATCCACTCAGGTTCTACGTCATACCACCGTTCACGGGATTCAACACTATCGATGATGTGTACGAACAGACAACGCTTTACAGCGATCCCCAAGCTGTAGACTATGAATACGTAGTGCGTGGAGGAGCTAGTGCAGGTGGTGTATCATCGTGTAGGGATTCAATGGTATCCACGAGCTGTATCCACATAGCGCAATCTCTTACCGTATACACATACGATGACTACGTTAACGAGCCGTACCTACACGTTCCCACGATCATCGAGATCCATGGAGAGATTACGAAGTCCTCGCCTCACGCATGGAGCTACACCGTGGATAAGATCATCGTTGAAGCACGTAGTATGATGGGTATCGAACCCGCAGCAATACGTGTAGAGGGATCGATACCTTCGAAACTCACCGAGATTTCTCTAAGCATTGCTTCGAAGTTCGTACCCGGACTCAGCATCCTTACCAGCTACGTTCTGGACGTATATTCGTTCGTTGCATGGGTATGGAATACTTACGTAGCTACGGAACCCGTTACCATTTCGCATAGATACGCTTCGGATAAGATGGTTATAGAGATCGATACCAATCCTTTCGGAATCATCGAGAGATTAACGATGAGGATCTCCACAGACATTGAATTCGATACTCATCACAGAACCACGACCGTAACCGGATGTTTTAGGTATAGGCAAGGGTACGCGTACAGCGTTGAGTACTGCATGCATGCAATCGCCAAGGTGATGGTTGGTGCCTAGAATGCTTCGTAGATACATCATTGCGTTGCTGTACGTAGCCTTATCGATAACGCTCTTCAACCTCTATCCATTCTACGACGATGTTCGTAGCTGTTCCTATCTCGTTCCTCGATCGATCTCTACGCATCTACTATTCGTAGCGATCCTCAGCCTATGGCACTCCCTAACAATGTTCACGTACTTCGCGATTCCATGCATTGAAAGGATTCGATTCGTGAAGCCCTTCGTAGCGATCACGTTACCGGTATCCGCGGTACAGGGATTGTTGCTGTTCGTACCCCTAGCCTTCGCAGCGCTATCGATGGGATCGAGTCTATCCAACAGCATCGCTTTCGTGTGCTCGATAACCAACGCATTGCTTTCGTACTTAGCGCTACCGCTACTCATCCCTCTGTGCTACGTAGCTTCCTCCAAAGGTTGGGAAGAAGCACGTAGATTCGTACGTCATCGACGTAAGGAGTGCATAGCTCTCTACATCACCGTGTTCCTAGCTCTCCAGATCTACTACGTTGTTCAGACCTTCGTAGATGCCTTACTTCACCACGTATTCGCTTCCCGTAGAATCGCGATGATATACCTAAGACCCATGCCACGCAACGTTAGCGCATGTCTCGAAGCCGTGCTCAGCGGTGTGGTTGCTGGTAGCTACATGCCTATCCCTACCTGGGGTACGTTGATGGGTATCGTAGCTACGTGCTACGCGATTGCTTACCTCCTCAACCATTTCTTGGAGGAGATTTGATGTAGGTATATCTATCCTTGCCCCGGGAATCGGTGCAAGGTGTCTCTATGCAGGCATTCGTAGTGGGTGGGTACCCGCGTAGTCCTAGGGTTAGGAAACTGTTGAGAGAGTACGAGCGTAGCAACGTCGACGATGCTACGCTTCGCCGTGTTGTTCACGAAGAGGAAGTGTTTCTACTCGGTTACCAGCTCGGTGCTGGACTCACGATTCTAAGCGACCCTGTTCTGGAGTGGCACGATATCCTCAGACCCTTTGCAACGAGTTGGAGAGGTGTTGCC
>JAMOOB010000143.1 GCA_027066265.1 Desulfurococcales archaeon | reverse complement strand
TGTAAGCATAGATAAAAAACGTAGGTCGCTAAGAGAATTTCGGTGATGTGTATGGGTATGCACGCCCTCGCAAAGATTCTCGTAGCTCTCTTGATTGCGACGATTGTAGGAGGAGCTGTAGTAGCTACTACAGGAGGAGGCGAGTGGACCAGGATCGAGGACACGATCTACACGGGCTTCAAGGTGGGTATAGGGACGGATAATCCGAAGGCTGAGCTTCACGTGGTTGGCGACGCCATCGTTACGGGGGCGCTCCGCGCCGGCGAGATCATCGAGGGAGGTACTCCGATCTCGAGCAAGTACGCATCGTACGCCTACATCCATGCGCACTACTACAACAAGTCGCTGGTTGACAAGATCGTTCTCGGGAACGTCACCGCCCTCAAAGCATGGATAGGCGTATCGTACTACGACAAGGACAAGATCGACGCGCTGATCCTAGGAAACGTTACTGAGCTGAGGAACTGGGTGAACAGCGTCGTTCTAGGGAACAGATCGGAGATCGAGCGCTGGGTATCGACGAACTTCGCCCCCATCAACCACAGCCACGATGATCGTTACTACACCAAGCCCCAAGTAGATGCGCTGATCCTCGGCAACTACAGCGACCTCAAGAACTGGGTACTGATCAACTACTACAACAAGACCAAAGCGGATCAGCACATTCTTGGAAACGTGAGCGATGTCAAAGCTTGGGTACAGTCGAACTACTACGACAAGGCTACCATCGATTCGTGGAACCTCATCAAGAACTACGTACTCCAGCAGAACCTCGACGCTAACGGGCACAGCATAGTCAACGTCGGATCCTTAGGCATAGGAACAACGAATCCCAGAGCCAAGCTCGAGGTCGTCGGCGACGTGATGCTGTCCAACCCCGACGGTAGATACATACGATTCTTCTTCGGAACGCTCAACGACATCGAGTTCAATTCGACGGCGCTAATCATCCACCCGATGTGGAAACCCGGCGTAGGTTACAATCCGAGCGGACTCGTGTTCTTCGGCGGCGATCCCGACTACATCAAGGTCGGCATCGGAACCGACGCACCAGCGTACAGACTCGATGTAGCCGGCGATGCAAGGATCAGTGGAGCACTCCACGCGGAGTACTTCAGGTTGACCGAGGGCTACTGCTGGGGCTCGGTAACAGGATCGTGCAGTGGTTGGGAGATCGATTACTATCCCGAGGGATCCATGGTCTTCCGTTACACGAACGACAGTGGACAGACGTTCACCGATATGATGAAGATCTATCCGTTCGGCGTAGCAATGCCGTTCATATTCGACAAAACGATGATATCGCGACTCGAGAAGATCGAGACGTTTGGCAAGACAGTAAACGGCTGGACGACCGTGCTCGACACTGATTACCACGGTGTAGTAGCAATCATATTCCACAATCCATGGGGAGCGATCGACTACGTCCGCGTAACGATAGACGGCGTCACATCAACGATCCCGATAGATGGACATACGACCGCCGAAGTTCCGTTACCACTCGTGTTCGTCGTAGACAAGCATATCAAGGTCGAGCTCTACAGCGCTACAAGCGTCAACGTTTACTATACCGTGATGTGGGTGAAAGGCTAGCCACGCAGATTCTTCGGACAACGCTTTTTCTTTACGAACTTCGTGTTCATCCTCGGTTGCAACATCGCTATGAGTTCGCGCTCCAGTTCCTGTGCTTCGTCTAGGTTCTTGGTGTAGTGTACGCATAGAACGGTTCTCGATAGCATCTCCATAGCTTTCTCCTTGCCTAGAGCACGCGATAGCTTCTCCGCAAGGATGCTGTTACCGTGAACGAAGTGTTGCTTAGCTCTCCGCCTAGCGTTGGATGTAGAACCTACGTAGAGCGGTTCCAATCCGAGAAAGATTACGTAGACGCAAGGAGAAGCTTCCAGCTCGTGGATCCTGGAGGGAGCGAGGCACTTGAAGACGATCACGCGCATCACCGAACCCGGAGGGAAGACGTGATTTGTTAAAACAGTTGCGCCCATCCAACCTCGTTAGTGTAGCAGGTGCTACAACATGTCCGCATCCATAGCAACAACAATGACGTGGCTAAGACCCAGCCTCGAGGAGGATCCCACATCGAAGACCTCAACTCTTTTTACATCTCCTCTCCTCGTGTGTATACCTACCGTATCTAGTACTAGTAGTAGGGGAGTGCATCGCGTACTGCGATGATCACGACACTTGACCTAGGCACGGAGCGCATCAACAACTTGCCGATTCTCTCAGCCTTGAACAATGCACTTATTTTTCTCTTCGCTCACTCTCTTGCTGGGTGAGACACCGTGTTCCGTGCGTTGAAGAGGTTGCTCAACCTAGCCGTGGTATCGGCTCGCGAGCCTAGGGAAGTCGATCGCTACCTACCATCGCTGGAAGCCGCTACGATCACGGAGGTCGA
>JAMOOB010000142.1 GCA_027066265.1 Desulfurococcales archaeon | reverse complement strand
CTGCTGCATTGCTGACGGTCTACGGACTGTGGCTCGATCCCTACGTGCAGAACCTCGTGGTGACGATGCTAACTGCCTCACATATCAGCGGGAGCTAGTAATGAGGTTGTTAACGCATGTTGTTAGCGGGTTCTGCGTAGCTACATCGTTTTCTCTACTCCTAGGTCTCGATCTTCGCGTTGGAATCGTTGCAGGGATCCTAGCTACGTTAGCGAATTACCTCATCGATGCTGTAGGTCATAGCGCGACGAGCCATGGTACTAGAAGGAACTGCATCCATTCATTGCTTGGGGTAACCCTAATACTCGCAACGATATTCGCAATGCTCGTCATCTTCTCGATCTTCGCACCTCCACCGATCCCCTTAGAGATGCTGCTAGGTCCTAGAACTATCGCGAGTGTAGCGCTAGGAACGTACCTGCACCTACTCCTCGATGCCTTTACTGAGGGAGGGATCTATCCGCTGTACCCTGTAAGCAGAAAGCGTTTCGCTGTAGCACACCTAGACTACGACAATCCGTGGATCAACGTAGCCACGATCATCGCATCCCTAGCGCTTCTCGTATTCGCTACATGGAGCAGATACAGTTACGTAGTTAACGAGGTGCTCAAACCATGGTTAGGGAAGTGAAGACCCTGTGGTTCCGAGAGAAGTCGATCTTAGACGATCCCCTCATCACGTTGCCGTTTCTAGGCGATGTATCTCCCAGGAAGCTCTTCATCGGAACGATCTGTGCATTGATAGGTTTCGTTGTGGCTACGCCTCTAGGAAGCTTGATTCAGCTATGTTCGGCTGCAACGGGGTTTGCTGTAGGTGTAGCCGTAGCGAGAGAGCCTAAAGCGGTAGACCCCTTCAAACAGGTTCTCTACGCTTTGACTAGTAGCTACAAGCCGAAGACTACGAAGCTTAGTAGAGAGGCGAAGCCCAAGCACGCCAAGAGCGAGGAGATAGCTAAGCTCATCCTCGAGGAATACGAACCTGTAAGAATTCACGGAATTGCAGTAGATCCCTACACCGGGAATCCCATAGCTGGAACAGAACTCGAGCTCTACATCGATGGTAGGAAGGTATCGAGAACAGTAACAGATTCCGAAGGACGCTACACCTTCTACGTGAGGATAGAACCAGGGCAGCACATCATCGAGGTTAGGCTAGGCGATCTCGTAGTAATGAGGAAGAAGGTTATTATCGCGGTGCGCAAGTCTTAACCAATCAATTCCCTTCTCTTCGCAAGTTCTTCGAAACTGCGCGAAGAAATTGTAACGATTTGCGGATAAAATGTGCTAGAATAGAAACTTTTAAGTTTCCACGCGATAGCTGTATCGATAACCATGAGACTCGTACGTACACCGGAAGGGTTTCTAGTTGATGAGGAGACGGGTGAGGTTCTCGAGGATAAGCCTATCGATTGTGAGCATCCTGAGTACCGTGTGTATAGCTACGAGGATGCTTCTAGGAAGGAGCACTACGCACCTATGGAGAGGTGGAGCTTGTTCGAGGAGCTTAGCATTGGTGATCCACCTCCTCAGTTCCTAGCTCTACGAAGATCTATCGATCGCGAGAGCGAAGCGATTGCGCTGAGGGTAGGAGGATACAAGGGTTTGGCTATATACAAGTGCCTCAGGTTCATGGGTTGCGATAAGCATACGGCTCTCTACGCTGTGAAGAAGCTTGTTGGAGGTGTGGAAGGTTCTGGTAAATGGGTATCGCTAGCGTTTAGGCTAGGTCGGGTATTCGATGATGCTACCAGCAACGCTCTCATTAGATGGGTTTCCTACTGTCATCGAGGATCGCTAAGCGATAGGGATCTGCAGCGCCTCGGAGAGCTGCGAAGGACTAAGTACGGCTACGCAGCGTTCCTAGAGCTCGAAGGCGTTAGTATCCAGGTTATGAGGAGGAAGATCGATATCAGTTCTCGTCTCTACGAGAGCGAGAAGGTCCTTAGAGCTATCCAGCGCTTATCCCAGCTACTAGGCGTAGACCTAACGCTGCCTAGACCCATGGTAGCGACCATAGTTATACGACCTCCCTTCGCCGTAAGCCTAGAGCTAGCCAAGCTCATGGGTACAGCGATCAGCTCGACGAGGATCAAGATAGCTAGGAAGTTCTACACGATGCTAGTGTTCCGAAGAGTCGTGAACATATATGCAAAGCTCGATGGAAACCTAGAGAGAATCGATGAAGCAGTAGCAGATTCACTCCCACTCATCTGTTTGTGTGCCTCAACTCAATAACCATTCCCCGCATATACATAGCTACTGCATATAGAGAACTGCAATACATAGCAACTGCATACGCAGTACCCTCATCCCAAGCACCTAATCACAGATCCGATGATCACAAACTGCATCGATTTTGACGGGGCGCAAATGCCTGAATCGTTCTACTATCAGATCCATCCCATCGGATTCCCATTGCTTTCGGAGGAAGAGCAGGAAGCGGTAATCAACGCATTCATGCATTTGTTGAATGCATTATCTAGACCAATCACGTTCATCGTTCAGCGCTCGGAACAAACCATTCCTCTCGAGGATACCGAGATCCGTACGACGGTGTACTCATTCTACGTAGTTTCCCAGGAGAGGATAGATCGATTGTTGGAGCAATGCGGTTTGAGGTACGAGCCTTTGCTAGAGCCACCACCTTCGCTGCTAGACCCTAGACTCTGTAGAGTAGGTTCTAAGCACGTCGTTTGTAGGGGTAGGATCTACAAGGTCTTGACAATCTACGGTCTTCCACCTAGGTTGAGGGATGGTTGGCTATACGAGATCTATCCCCTCATCGATGAGACGCGGATCCATGTAGTTCCCGTAGCTGTTCATCATGCGTACAAGTTGCTTCGTTCGAGGCGGAGAATCCTACAGGCATTGGTGGCTTCGTACGATGTTGAGGGTAGGATCCCTAGGTACGAAGTCGTTGAGGAATTCCAGCACATCGATCAACTCCTACAATCTCTCGTTCGTAGGGAAGCGAAGCTCTTCGCAATCAGAACGGCGTTCGTTGTGGGTGGCGATAGCCATAGCGAAGTTCGTGAGAAAGCAGAGGAGCTTAGGCGCGAACTAGAATCGATGGGATTCGCAGTCGATTCGCCAGCATATGCTCAGTGGCTCATCTACGAGTTGAAGGAGCCTAGCCCTATCTACACCGATAGCCTAACACTATCAACGTTCTTCCCATTCATTTCAACAACACTCATGGAGATCGATGGGATCTTTCTAGGACGATCAAGGCTAGACGAATCACCTGTATTCCTCGATGTATGGAGCCACAAATCCTACAATGTAACAGTCTTAGGGGTTATGGGTAGTGGCAAGTCTGCGTTTGCAAAGAAGGTGATCTACGAGTATAGCCGTAAGCTCGATCCCGATAGGCTAGCGATCTTCGTCATCGATAGGACCGGCGAGTACGTACCTGTACTCTCTAGCATAGGTGCACAGATTGTCGAGGTTAGGAGGGGTCAGAACCTAGGCTTCGATCCGTTCAAGTTGTTGCCGCCAGAACATGCTGCAGCCTTCATTGCTTCGCATATCAGCCTAGATCCTAGGACCTATGCAGAGCTGCAGAGGCTAGCAGCTAAGCATCGTAGCCTTAGCGAGGTGTACGAGAATGCTTCTCGGGAATTGAAGCAGATGCTCTCAGGTTTGGTAGAAGGTCCTCTGGGATGGATCTACAGAGGAGAGCCTCTTCAGCTTAGCAACAGGGTTGGTGTTGTTCTACGCGATCTAGGTAGCCCCGAAGCCGAGAGCTTAGTAGGTGCGATGTTTCTCCTCGCATTCATTCAGAAGATCAAGGCTCTACCTGTCGACACGAGAAAGATTCTGGTCATCGACGAGTTTCTGCAGGTCCTAGAAGCTTTTAGGACCTACGACGTGATCTCGTGGCTCTTGATGTTCTTCAAGAACACCAGGAAATGGTACACGTCGATCATCTATATCGCGCATGATCCTAGGGAAGTCGCTGATACTCGTCACGGTAGAGTCATAGCGGCTCAGCTAAGTGCAATCAAAGTACTTTTTCAACATGATGTCGATGCAGCTCGTGCAAGTGCAGAACTCTTCGGTCTTAGTGAAGCTGAGATGGATTCGATAATCAACGCAGGTGTTGGAGACTGTTTGCTGATCGCAGAAGGTATCAGATTACCCGTACACATCGAGCTATCGCGAAGAGAGCTAGAGCTTGTGGAGACGAGGCCGTTCGCCGTGCGAAGAGCGATGGAGTAACTGCTAGTGTATCTAGTGGGGATCCAAATGAAGGTAAGCGCGAAGCTCGGTAGGAAGGGTATCAGCCCGATCGTAGCAACGGTCTTGCTCATACTGATAGCTATAGCGGCTGGCGTAGTGATCTGGAACATGTTCAGCAAGGTTAGTACGGCTAGGCCTATCGTTGCGCTATCGGCGAGAGCAGACGCGGTAATGAGTCCCGATGGCGACGAGTGTGCAGTATCGATAATGCTCCACAATGATGGTAACGTCGTGCTCAACATCACGCAGATCGACTTTGAGTACGCTGGAAAGACATGGAGTACCAAACCCAACAGAGTACTGAATCCAGGAGCAACGATCAGCCTAAGCTACACGCTTAGCAGCTCGTACTTCGGAACCAAGTTCGTAGACGGAGAAACGATAAAGATCAAGATCACGTACGCAGACGCACACGGAGAGACCTACACGAAGACCATCTTCGCAACCATAACATCCAGCTAACCTCGTTCTAACCCCATCAAATCCAAAACCCCCTTTTTCCATTCTCTAACTTCTAGATCACTTCTAGACCCTCAATTCTTGTCCCGGGTCTGCGCACTTCTTGCCGCATGCATCATTGTTTTCTAACGATATCGCCAGTTCTTCGAACAGCTTCTTTCAACGATGAAGACCTCTCCTTCGCGGAGCGGTACCTGTGCACACGTCAGGTCTTCAACCATGCAAAGAAGGGAGTCGAAGAAACTGCGTCGAGTAAGGAATTGAGCTTGGTATGGTCACGAACCCAACTGCTCTCTACTACACCGGGAGACCATGGTCATACACGTAACATGTCCTAGGTGTGGGTATTCGTGGGTCTATAGAGGTAGGGGTCCTCGTGTTGTGTGTCCTAGGTGTAGGTACGGCTTCAAAGTTCAATTAGATGGATCGCTGCATCTCGATTCTAGCGATGACTGCATGCAGCAATCGAAGGAATTGACCTCTATTGAAACGATTGCTGCATCGATTCAATGCGATCGACGGCTGCATGCAGCAAACGAAGCGATTGATTGTGCAGCAATCGATGGAATGGAGAGCAATTCTAGCGATAGCTGCGTACGCAGCAATGGAAGGAATTCAACGTGCAGCAATCGTTCGAATACACCAGTGGATTCCTTGGATGACTGCATGCAGCAATCGAAGGAATCGAGGCTCAGCAATCGTTTCGATGGAGACTTCGCTAAGCTCGTTAAGATGCTCGAGATCGTTGTCAAGTTCGTTAAGAGTTCTATCCCTTACCTTAGGAAGATTGAGGCAGTCGAGAGTAGTGTTAGCGGTATTGCTAGGGATATCGAGGCGCTCAAACATCTTCGTAAGGAGGTTGAATCTCTTCGGATCTCTGTAGAGGCTCTCGCTAAGCAGCTCAGCGATCTTAGAAGCGTGTTGGAGGAGCTCAGGTCTTCGGAACGCGCTAGGTCTAGGCCTAGGTCTCTTGAGGAGCGCTGTGAGGAGTTCGTGTCTAGGTTCCTCGAAGCTAATCCGAGCGGTATGGAGCTGCTCTCGGTTATCGCCCCGAAGAACCCTGCTAGGTTCGTCGAGATGGCTAGGAGCTGCGGTCTAGTCGTGGTGGAAGGGGATGGAGATGCTTTGATAGCGGTAGAGGATGCGTGGAGAAGATTCCTAGAGGAGCTACCTACGCTACCGAGCAACCTCGAAGAGGTTAGGGATCCCGTTAAGAGGAGGGTGCTGGAGTTCCTTAGGAAGAACGCTCTCGCTTACTACGACAACGTGGAGAAGCGTTGGAGGTACCTAGGTGAAGCACGTTGAAGCTCCTCGAACTTCTCGAATCTCTCGAGAACGAGATCTTGAACGCCACCGGTGCGCTAGCAGCGTTCGTTGGAGATATCAATAGCTCTACGGCGGAGCTTAGGCTGAGGTTCTTCAACTTGATGGATCTGGACCACATACACAGAGCGCTAACGAACCTGAAACGCCTTCTCAAGAGCTACGGGCTAATGGTTAGGAAGCCACGTATCGAAGCGATACAGGACTCACTAGAGCTAGTCGTAGAAGTCGTCGAGGCGAAGACCGTGGATCTCTACCATACCTAGCAAGGTGATCGAGAAGCGATGATTATCCGCGTTCCGGTACCTATACTAATACTAACGCTGTTGCTAGCATCATCGACGGTACTAGCAGAAGATCCTCGCATAGTTGCGATAGACGTTGCTACGGATCTCGAGCAACTCTACGGAATGAACGATACTTCGTATCGACTAGGATTCGCTAATGTATCGGTAGAGATTTGTGGCTATGCGAAGAGCGTTCGTCTAGAGACATTGAATGAGTCTATAGCGGTAGTTCTCAAGAGCGATGTTCTCGAGGATCTGAATGGCTGTGCAAACCTAAGCGCTTGGATAAGGTTCGGTAACTGGATTTCTCTAGGCAATGCTACAGCTCTACTCGGTCTATGCTTCTCTGTAGAACCCTCAAAGACCTGTCTAGATCTCGGTACCGTAGCCACAGTGTGTCTCTACGACAACGTTAGTTCTAGCTTCAACAACGTTATCGATGTTGAGCTCCACGAAAACGCTACGGTGAAGATATGCAGGGATGGAAGTCTCGTATTCGTAACGAACGAAACCACGACGTGGATCGACCCAATCCCTGGACCACATACGTACCGCTTCGCTGCGATCATCGATAACACCAGCATCGAAGCTACGTACATAGTTCATGGCAATCGATACTGCGTTCCACTAGCATTCAACGTAACGATTCTTCCGAGGATCGTGGATTCGCTACCCATGAACATCTACCCCAACTCGACGTTCAGCGTCTCGAACCCTGCAAAGATCGACGATATCTACAGGCTGGAAGTCTTTGTGGATCGTATAGAGATTCGTAGACCGATCATCGACAACTCTACGAAGCCACGCTTTGCGTTGGTGAAGCAGCTCTACGACGTTGTTCTCAGAGCGAACCAAACACTGCTGCAGAGCTTGGGATTCGATCTAAGCCTGTACAGAGGGGCTAACGTAACGCTCTTCGTATGGGTAGATGATTCCACAGGCGTTCCAGGGCTTAGGAAGTTCAGCATTGCGTTAGGCAATCCGTTGGCTCAGAGAAGATGCGATGTTGTGGTTCGCGTAGTAGATGATTGGGGTAGCCCCATAGAGGAAGCGAACATTACGTTCGGGAACGTATCGACATCGACGAACGCTAGCGGCATCGCAATCCTCGAGAATATCTACCCGGCCGGCTTGCTTACGGTGAAGTACGGGAACTATACTGTGAAGAGCTGGGTACTGGGATGCTCACCGAAGCAGATCGTTATCGATACTCATCCACCGATACTCCTAAACGTCTCGGTGAAACCATGTGGAGTTATCGTGCGTGCAATTGATAACTACAGCTACGTCTTCGCAGTCCTCAACGGTTCTCGACGCTACGGACCATTCAACGGAACCTACTACATCCATCTAGAGCCCGGTACCTACCTGCTATGCGTAGTCGATAGCTTTGGAAACGTTGGGAACTGTACGATAATCGATGTTCCTCCAGAACCTCGAGAACACATCGACTACGTAGCTCTGTCCCTGTACATACTTGTAACTGGTTGCATACTCTACGTAGCGCTAGCGCTGGTATTGAGAGAACACTGACCTGAAAGGTTCTTCGTAGTACCTATGTACTCTAACTCGTTGAGCGTCAATGCGTTGACGAGACTCTATTCTTATAAACGATTCTATATATCGATCCCTAGCATGGAGAGCGATAGCGGTGTTCATTGATGGCGTTGATCGTCTACGTGGATGAGTCGGGTCAACCTCATCAGCTGGACGAAGGTCCCTACGTCATTGCGTCCGTAGCTATAGATGAGGATCGACTACCTCAGGTCATTAGCGCTATCGAGAACTTCGTTGCTGGGATTAGGCGTAGCTACGGTATCGATGTCGACGAGATCCATACCAAGAACCTTGTTAAGGGGAATAGGGAGTGGTACGGGGTTAGCATCGATACTAGGAGGAAGATCTTCGAAGATTTTGCGCAGCTGGTATCGAACCTAGACATCGTGCTCAACATCGTCGTGGTTAAGAGAGGTCTTGGTGTGAGGATCGCTAGCCCCGAAGGTATAAGGAGCCATGCTATGAAGCTGCTCATCGAGAGGATCTTCATGACTCCGTCCCGCTACCCGATAGCTATCCTAGTATTCGATTCCTCTACGATTGGGCAGGACGCAAACATTAGGTCGGAGGTCGAGAAAGCAGTTCGAGAAAGCCTTGCACATAGATCCTACCGCGTATACGTATCGTTCAAGGACTCGATCGAAGAACCAGCGATCCAGATAGCGGATTTCGTAGCCTACATAGTGAGGAGCATAAAGATGCATCAATACAGTTGGAGAGGGTTCAACTTCGAGAAAGCGTTCCTCCTCTTCGAGAACAGGATCAGGAGATGCCCTGGACAGGATACGTACGAAGGATGCGGACTCAAGGAGTGGATCATCGATAGATAGCGATCATCCTCTCCGTGGGCAGCGGTCCTAGGGACCGCCCCCACGGAGAATCTCGGGGAGCCAGCGGTCTTCGTGGACCGCCGCCCCCAGTAAAACTTACCTACCGGTTCTTGATAATAAGCTCTGCGAGCCCATCTCAATTCTATGTACGTACCCATCGTAGCCACATCTACGACTAGCAAGGATCGAGCCTCTAGGTTGAGGAACGGTTCGAGACACCTCCGCCCCAGCCTTGCCATGTCTGATGGTCGATGGAGCAACTGCTACTATTCTCCAGTGGGTGGGTTGGGTATGCGAAGAGGGGTTTCACCGATCGTAGCTGCATGCATCCTCCTAGTCGTTGGGCTAATCATCGCAATAGTGCTAGGAGCAAGGATAATGCAGACGGTGTCTATTGCTTCGCGGAGCAGGGTAGATACGGTATACGTACGGTGTGCGATGATTAACGAGTCTCACTACGTGTGTGGAATCGTTAACAACGAGGATAGGTGGTTCATCGGCGTCGTTAAGGTGGTTCTACCCAGCAAGGTGATGAAGATCAACGCTACGTTGAGACCACGCAAATCGATGTGGTTGGGAGAACTCTTCGAGAAACCGCTTACGTGTAGCGTTGATGTGGAGGGATGGGTATGTAGGCTAGAGATAGTGAAACCCAACAACCCGAAACCCATCAACACGATCACCGCAACGAGTACTCCATCAACGTGAGGTGATGGAGATGAGGATGCGTAGGGGTGCGGGCCAGCTAATAGGAATGGCTCTGCTTGCGATAATCATCATATACGCGATGCTCTTCCTCTACGCTAGGCTATACATAGCGCTTCGCGAAGAGGTTAGGCAGATCACGGAGTTCGAGATCCCTGCACACGAAGAGAAGCTACTCGTTCTTCCACCGAGGAACGGCTCGGTTCTTGTGATCGGTCAGTGGAAGGGTTGGTCCACGATAATAGGCATAGTATGCGACTACGGAGGTAGAAACGCATCTGCGATCCCGCTCTGGGAACTAGGCCAGAACCTCGTAGACGTACCGCCGTGGATGGCTAGGAACCTAACAATACCAACCTGGTGCAGGCCAACAATCTGCATAGTGACAGCCTACTACAACGTATTCTGCAACATAACGATACCTAAGGGCTTGAACAAGACGATAGTCTTCGAACCTATGAAGCCCTGGTTCAGGTTTGAGCCTAGCGATGTTATCGAGGTATCGCTAAACATGTCTAGTTGGACAACTTACGAATACGATGGATATCGGCTCAACAAGTACTCTGGGTATAGTATCCACGGTGGAGTTCCTGTCATTGTCGCGGAAGGAATCGTCGATGTAGCGTACGGCATCGTTAACACGAGTGTTGTTATCGATGGATGGATCTATTTCGGTGGTATAAAGAGTTGTACGTATGTCAATGTATGGATCTGTTCTCTAGAGGTAGAGATAGGGGACTTCAGGGTTAGGATACGGAATGGTAGTGCTTGGATCACGATAGATAGACCACTGATACTCGTTCCCGTGGTGACTGATCCTAGCGATCCTAGCGAATACGATCTTCAACCAGTTGAAGAGGGAAGCCGTATCTATGTCCATGCTGTCGATGGAACGGATCCCAGTGGTTCTACGCCTCCTTATAGAACCTTCGTCGTCGTCGAAGGTCTACGCATAGATCTGTCATTCACGAGTGTAGGATGGCGTCACCTTGTTGTAGGTGTGAGCAAGCCTCTCGTTGCGTTCGCGATTGGTAGCAACGCTTCGACGGGCATTCTATGTTTCGATGCTAGCTGTAGCAAGTTTGCTAGCTATCGCTACGCTCCGAACGTTTCGAGAGCATTGCTTGCATTGATGGGCTTCGAAAACGTTCCTCCGCCCACGACGAGGTTCGGTCATAGTGTATCGATCGCAGTGCTCGAGCTTCGAAACATGACCTACGTCGGAACCGTTGACTTTAAGCTCTATGACCTTGGTAACGGTAGTGAGGCACGTGTACTCGTAGTTAGCTATGGAAGAGCAACGAAACTCGACAGCGATAGGCTCGTGATCGGAGCGATAAGGGTTCCTCCAAGTGAATCGGAAACACCTTCGGAGACCCCGAGCTTCGATGCGTATTCAGCACGAGCTATTCCTGTACTACTCGTTGCGGAAGACAACGAGGCTAGGGTTGCATACGCCATAGTAATTCCGCGCCAGATCTCCTTCGAAAGCGTTAGGAGGGTTGCAGGCTATGCAGAGCCAGGTACGCTGAGCATCGTTGTCGATCACAGCAATGATGCCTACGACGGTAGCTACGAGCTTACGGTCAACTACTCGAAGATCTTCGATCTCGATCTGAACCTACCGATCGATTCAAGTCAGGGTGCTACGACAACGATCGTGTTGTCGGCGTGGGAAAGAATATGGATAACGCTGCTCAACACGAGCTTAACGATTCGGACGATCCATAACCACACCGTGAAGATCGAGGAACAACCACCATCACCACCCCCAACACCGCCTCCACCACCACAACCACCCAAAGAACCAAAGATAGCGCCAAAGGTATGGATAGAGTATTCTCCGAAACCAAACTCATCGCAACCCATAGCAATGACAGTAAAGATCTACGTACAGGAACCAAACATCGACCCAAGCAGATATAGCGTAGTGTACTTGCTCGATGATGCGTATGGGCATCACATAGAGGACGGAGTTCTAACTTTCAAGAAAATCGATAGCAACACCATTGTAGCAACCTATGAGATTCCAGGAGATAGAGGATACTTCTTGTGCATAGAAATAGATGAGAATGGAGATCCACTCATGTTTGCGTTTATCAAGAACTTCAAGGAACGATTCGATTAGCTCAGTATCTTTTTACATCCTGTTCCTAAGCACCGTGGCACCATATTGGTTTCGATCCTTTGCTTATCTCTATAAAGTATTTTGCTTCCGATATTAGCTGTTTTGCTAGCTCCATGCTCTTAATTACCGTTATTTGTGTCCATCCGATGAGGATCACTATCCTTTTATCTATCACTAAAACATTGGTATTAAGCTGGAAGGCTAGGGCATGCCCTTTCATCCATCTACAAAACTGTCTAGCCATCTTAACGCTTACGAAATCGGCTGTAGATTCTGGCATTTCGCCTACTAATGATATGTTCACGCCCTTCGACTCTATCGCTTCTAAGGTTCTCGTGATCGGTATCGATACGTTTAGAGACATGAACCTTGCCTTAAGTATTCCGTAAACGCTACTGTTAGCCTTCGCTATCCAGGCAGCTATCCTCTCTCCAATCTCTAGCGCATAAGTGAGGTTCTCGTGTACCTTAACCGGATCATAGCTAACTGTCTCCAGCACTAGATTCCTCTCGAGAATCCTAGTTTCAGTAATTGTCTTCGTGATTGTTGTTGGTGGGATTGTGATGATTCGGGTTGTTGTTTCTAGCTTCGTTGTTGTGATTGTTGCGTAGTGTGTGTAGAGCTTGGTGCTAATCGTTGTAACGGTCTTGGTAAACGTCTTGGTTTCGGTGATGGTCGTGGGTTGAGCTACGGTCGTCGAAACGGTGGTGGTCACGATCCTAGTCTCCACAACACTACGAGTAACCGTTGATGTGATCGTCGTTGCTGGGATTGTATGCGTATAGATACCGAACCAAGTTGCTAAGCCAACGATTATCAGAACGATCACGACGATGATTGCGATCCGCATCTTCGTCACCCTACTTGTAGTATACCAATGCTTTCCTCTTCTCTCCACCTATCTCTATATCCATGATCTCTAGGTTGAGTTCGTCGCCTTCCTCGATACCTAGGAGCTTTGCGATATCGCTGGGTATAACGATGTAGAGCGTCTTGTACTCCTTACCACCCTTCCTACTCGTTGATGCCCTAACCCTAACCCTAAGCATGTCCATCCCTACA